>NZ_JAPCIQ010000008.1:0-92358 GCF_027707405.1 Aeromonas sp. QDB68
AGGGCGTGCATCGAGAAGACAGATTATCCCATCCCGGCAGAACTGATGCCGTCAACCCCGTCCTGGTGAATAGATACCCTTCATCCATCTCTATCGGACTGCGGGCACTGGTCACTATTATTCAGCCGCCCGGGGAATATTTGCAGCAAATAAAAAACAATTTACCCAACTTGCTTAACAACTTGTTTGAGAAGGGGTGAAACAAATTAATAAATACCCTGTTTTTTTATATCTTGAACAGGGCCGTGAATTATTTCCGTTTCAGATAACTGGAAAACGCTATCACATTATCCGGCAGCGGGGGCTCTGCCATTTCCTGACAAGATTCGTTCTGCAGATCCAGAATGTGCTGGCGCATGGCGTAGACCGAGTCATGCATCATGTTGGCTATCCGGATGCAGCTGTCGAGGTTGTTTCTTGCCAGGCGGCGCTGGCAGTCGATGCGAAATTGCAGACCTCGCAACCGACGTTGCCGCTCTGGCCCCACCTGGGCGATCAGGGTCTCTATCTGCTGGTGCAGCAGCGCGTCGAGTCGCTCCGGCTCGGCCAGCGCCCAGTACTTCAGGGTATCGAAATCAGGCAGCTCCATATACCCTCCTGGCCGGACCTCGCCCATGGAATGGAACGACGCCGGGCACATCACTATTTCACTGTCCCTAGGGAAGGTTATATAGGATGGTGGCGATTTTGGGCCATTCACCGCCGAGCCACAGGAGTCCGGTTTTTGGCACGGATTGCGCATCGTTGGCGGAAAAAATCATTTATTCCTTATGATTCATGAAATTAACCGAATCCGGCCTGCGTCAGTTTTTTTATAAAATTTCAGCGCCATTTTTCTCGGCCTTATGCCTTATTAAGGAACTTTCCTCAAAATTGTTTTTCATTCGACTCTCTCCCAGGCTCGACGCCCTCCCCTTGTACCATCCGGCGGTTTAACATATCTCACTGATTATGTTATTTTATTTACCACTTTATTGCGGCAACCAAGGGCAGACCATGAGCAAGGCAAGAATCGGTATCGTCACCGTCAGCGATCGCGCCAGTGCAGGCATCTACGAAGATCTCTCCGGCAAGGCCATCATCGACACCCTGAACGCCTACCTGACCTCGGAATGGGAGCCCGTCTATCAGGTGATCCCCGACGAGCAGGATCAGATTGAGGCGACCCTGGTTCGGCTGGTGGACGAGGAGCAGTGCTGCCTTGTCGTTACCACGGGGGGCACAGGGCCGGCCAGGCGGGATGTGACCCCGGAGGCCACCGAGGCGGTGTGCGATCGCATGATGCCGGGCTTTGGCGAGCTGATGCGGGCCGAGTCCCTCAAGTTCGTGCCGACCGCCATCCTGTCGCGCCAGACCGCCGGCCTGCGCGGCAGCTCGCTCATCGTCAACCTGCCGGGCAAGCCCAAATCGATCCGCGAGTGCCTGGATGCGGTCTTCCCTGCCATTCCCTACTGCATCGACCTGATGGAAGGGCCCTATCTCGAGTGCGACGAGGCCATCATCAAGCCGTTCCGCCCGAAGAAATAAGCACTGGGCGGGGATTTTCCCCGCCCTTTGCTCATTTGCGCCCATACACCTTGACCCCTGCCCTGCTCCCTTCCGAATTGCCGTACACCTCGATGCGCTTGATGCAGAGTCGGCTGCCGAGGGATTGCCACCCCGACTCCTGATCCTCTCTCAACACCTTGTCGAAATAGAGGGTCTTGCTGCGATCGTTGCCGTAGAACACCTTGACCCGCTCCAGGGTCAACTCCCGCCCTGCCTTGACCATGATGGATTTGGTCGGCCGGCAGGCGAGCATGGGAATGATGGCGGGATGATCGCCGACCCCGAGCAGAATGGTCTGCCCCAAGCGGATATCCTCGTCGGCCATGGCCGGGGGAACAGCAGCCCCCAGCAGCGCCATGGGTACGCAGATGCGCAACGCGCGGGCAAGAGTGGACGAGGAGTGAAGGGAAAACAGCGCTGACATGATGCCTCCTGAAAAAAGGAGTCATGATAAGGGCCGATGCCAGACCCAAGCTGTACTGGCCCTGTACCAGGGGCCATGACAATGGCCGGAGGCCCGTGTGGGTAACGGGGGCCTGGGCCCCCGTTACCCCTGCCGGACGCGCTAACCGCCCCACATGGCCGACAGCCGCGACTCCATGGCCTCTTCCTGCTCATCCGGCAACTCGGTGAAGAAGTCGAGCCCGGTCTGCTCCTCCACCTCATCCACCGTCACCACATAGTCCGCCAGCTTGCTGGCCGAGACGTTCTCTTGCGGCAGGATGAAGGCGATGGCCCGCTTGCCCGCCAGATCCATCACCACCCGGTAGTAGGCGTGGGGCACGGTCACGCCGTTGCCGATGGCGCCATCGGAGTGGGTGAAGATGGGGCCGGTGATCACCTGCACGCTCTTGTAGGTGATGGCCCACTGCCGGGTCTTCTCCTCCAGGATGCGCCAGGCCCCCTGGTTGAGCGCCGGCAGTTGCGGGGTCATGTTGGTCAGCAGGAAGCTCTGCTTCATGGTGTTGGCGGTGGAGCGCATGTCCGCCGCCGGCGCCTGGTGGCCGCGGCCATAGCCCGAGCCCTTGTAGTCCGACAGGGTGGCGCGAAACTGCACCGGCACCTCCTTGTCCTCGGCGAAGGCATCCTTGCGCGGCACCTGGCCCTGGGCGCTGGCGGCCGTCATCCGGTAAGAGACCCAGTCAGAGACCTTGGTGTCGTAGTTGTACCCGGCGGCATAGCCCTCCCGGCACAACAGCTGACTGGATTGACCGGGTACCCCCTGGGTGACGTGCTCCCCGCACTGGAATCCCGCCGCCAGGCTCGGGAAAGTGGTGAGAGTGAATCAGATAGCCAGAACTAATTTATTGATATTATTCATTATTATGCCACTCCTTGTGTTAGGCGGAGTGATTTGACACCAGGTCGGATGAGTAAGGCAATCGCACAAATAGCGAGCAATCCGGAAATGTGAAGAGGACGGCAAAACCGCAAACAAGGCGCCGCCAACCGGGGGATTGTCATCCCGCCGTCACTGTGCTGAGGGGGGAATTTCTCCAGCACGATCAGAGGGATAAGGGGTCAACACCGAGGTACTCTGTCAGCACAGCGCCCGGCTCCCGCCACGCACGCCCCTGGCCGGGTCAGGGAATATCGAAAAAATCCCAACGAAATAAGGGATCCTCAAGCCCGATAATTAGTCCGCGCTTGTTTGCTCGAGATCAAACGGAGCCATGAAAAGCCCTCTAGAATCAGCCCGTCATCTATTTGGGGCGCCATGAAAGGGGGCCGTTCATTGCGAAAATGCCCGCAGGATTTCTCCTTCATGAATAAGCGTGCCCCGTTGCCGGAATACATCATGGCGCCGCCTCATGCCACGCTTCAAATAACGATGACGACAGACCTTTCATAACAATTAATCCGGTCTGGCACCGTGTACCCTGCGTTTCCAACGATGCCATTGATGAGGCCTTCCTGCCGGAAGGCCAGGAATGGCCGTGCTTTTCAATCAGGATAAGGATGCATGATGAAAAAGTCCCTGCTGGCTGGCGCCCTGCTGCTCTGCCCTGCCGCCTTTGCCGCCACCACACACTGGGAATACAGCGGCGAGGCCGGCCCGGCGAAATGGGCCAGCCTGACCCCGGAATATGGCCAGTGTGCCGGCAGCAACCAGTCGCCGGTCAACCTCTCGGGTCTGGTGAAGGCCGATCTGGCCCCCCTGCAGTTCCACTATCAGGCGGGTGGCAAGACGCTGGTCAACAACGGCCACACGGTGCAGGTCAACTATGTCCCCGGCAGCACCCTTGAGCTCGACGGCATGCACTTCGAGCTCAAGCAGTTCCACTTCCACGCCCCCAGCGAAAACCTCATCGAAGGCAGGTCCTACCCCCTGGAGGGTCACCTGGTCCATGCCAATGACAAGGGGGAGCTGGCGGTGGTCGCCGTGATGTTCGAGCCGGGCCAGGCCAATGGGGCCCTGAGCCAGGCCTGGCAGGTGTTGCCAGCCAAGGCGGGGGAGATCCATGCCTTCAAGGAACCCATCTCGGCAGAGCAACTGCTGCCCGCCCAGCACGACTACTACCGCTTCAGCGGGTCCCTGACCACCCCACCCTGCTCGGAAGGAGTGCGCTGGCTGGTGATGAAGGAGCCGGTCCAAGCCAGCCAGGCCCAGATCGATGCCTTCAAGGCGGTGATGCACCACCCCAACAACCGCCCCGTCCAACCTCTCAACGGGCGACTGGTGCTGGAATAAGGGGGTTATCTCACCGATTCGCGCAATAAAAAGAGGGCCTGCTGGCCCTCTTTTGCATCTTTCGCAAAGGTGTTTACAGGCTGGCGGCAATCTTTGCCCCCAGAGCAGTGCTGTTCAGCACCCGCTGGCTATTAACTGCCAGGGAGTTGCCACCGGTCAGCTCGCACACCCGGACGACCGATCACAGGCTGGCAGCGATGCGCGCCCCCAGCGCGGCGTTGTTCAGCACCAGCTGGATATTGGCCGCCAGGGAGTTACCACCGGTCAGCTCGCACACCCGGGCCAGCAGGAAGGGGGTGGACGCCTTGCCCTTCACCCCCTGCTCGTCCGCCTCTCGCAGTGCCTGGGCAATGGCGGCGTCGATGTCGGCCTTTGGCATGGCAAACTGGGTCGGGATCGGGTTGGCCACCACGGCGCCCCCGGCCAGCCCCAGCTCCCACTTCAGACGCAGCGCCTGCGCGATGGCCGCCGGGCTCTCCAGGCGGTAATCCACCTTAAAGCCGCTCTCCCGGGTGTAGAAGGCGGGCAGCTCCTCGGTCTGGTAGCCGATCACCGGCACCCCCTGGGTCTCCAGATACTCCAGAGTCAGACCGATGTCGAGGATCGACTTGGCGCCGGCGCAGACCACGGCCACCGGGGTCTGGGCAAATTCCTGCAGGTCAGCGGAGATGTCGAAGGTCTCCTGGGCGCCGCGATGCACGCCGCCGATGCCGCCGGTGGCGAACACCCGGATCCCGGCCATGGCGGCCACTATCATGGTGGAGGCTACCGTGGTCGCCCCCAGCCCCTTGTTGGCCAGCACGAAGGGGATGTCGCGACGGCTGCACTTGGTGGCGGCGTGCCCGGCACGGCCCAGCGCCTCCAGAGCCCCCGCATCCAGACCCACCTTGAGGCGGCCATCGATGATGGCGATGGTGGCCGGCACGGCGCCGTTGTCCCGCACCACCTGCTCCACCTGGCGCGCCGTCTCCACGTTCTGGGGATAGGGCATGCCGTGGGAGATGATGGTGGACTCCAGGGCCACCACCGGCTTGCCGGCGGCCAGCGCGGCGGCAACTTCAGGTTGGATATCGAGGTAAGCGTTCAACATGGGTACTCCTCCAGCATGCGTTCAACGGCGGCCTTGGATAGGCCGGAAAAGACGGTATCGGAACAATTGACGGTGAGGGCGGCGCAACCGAGGGCGAACCGGGTTGTCTCCATGATGCCCTGCTCCTGCAACCAGGCGTGGGCCAGCCCTGCCATGAAGGCATCGCCGCCGCCGGTCACGTTGACGACCGGGCTGCCGAGCACGGGCAGATGGCCCTGGCAGGCCCCGTCGCTATAGAAGATCCCCTGATCGCCGAGGCTCAGGAAGAGCCGCTGCACCCCGGCGCGGTGGAACCAGGCCGCCGCCATGGGCCAGGTGTCGGGCCCGCCGATGGTGAAGCCGCACAGCTGCTCCGCCTCGGTGCGATTGGGTTTGAGGGTGTGGATGCGGTGCAGCCAGGGGCGGATCTTCTCCACCTTGGCCACCGACACGGTGTCCACGAAGATGATGTGCTCCCCCTGGCGCTCGAACAGCCAGTCCAGGGTGTGGGTGGCGAGGTTGGTGTCGAGCACCCAGAGCCGGGCCGCGCCAAGAAAACCGCTCAGGGGGGTGAGCCGGGCCGGGGTGAGCTGCTCGATGATCCCCATGTCGTTGACGGCGCAGCTCATCTCGCCGCTGCCATCGTGCAGGCTGAGATAGCAGGAGGTCGATTGACCCTCCAGTACCAGCACCTGGCGCACATCGACCCCGGCGCGCTGGCTCACCTCCAGCAGGTGGTGGCCGTATTGATCGTTGCCCACCGCAGTCAGCAGGCGAGTATCGGTGCCAAGGCGCGCCAGGTTCTCGGCGATGTTGCGCCCCACCCCGCCGGCGGAGGTGCGTACCCGGCCCGGGTTGGAATCCCCGATGCGCAGGTTGTCGTGGCTGCAGCCACAGATATCCATGTTGGCGCCGCCGATCACCACGGCGTAGGGGCCTTCGCGCAGCACATAGCCGCGCCCCTGCACATAGCCCTGGCGCATCAGGCTGGAGATGTGGCTCGCCAGCGCGGAGCGGCTGATGCCGAGCCTGTCCGCCAGCTCCTGCTGGGCAATCATGGGATCCTGGCGCAGCAGGGCGAGGATCTCTTGCTCACGTTCCGTCATAGACAAACATCCAGTTGCAAACGTTTGTCCATTATTTCCGAAAAACGTTTTCCCGCCATCCTCTCGTGCAAGAAATGTCGGGTCAGCCACAAAAAAATCACCGGGCAAGCCCGGTGATAGAAAAACGGTTTTCAGATGGTGCCACTCACCCCAGCTGTACCCAGACCTCGTTTCCCTCCAGCCGCACCGGCCAGCAGGCGACGCTCAGGGCAGGATCGTCCAGACAGCGACCGTCCATCAGGGCGTAGCGCTGCTTGTAAAGGGGCGAGGCGACCACGGGCTCCCCACCGGCATCCCCCACCAGACCACGCCCCAGCACCGCCACGCCGGCCAGGGGATCCACCCCGTCCAGGGCATAGACATGCTCCCCGAGGCGAAACAGCGCCAGCACCCGCCCCTCCAGCCAGGCGCTGCGCCCGGCCTGCTCCGGCAGCGCCGCCAGCTCGCATACCCTATGCCAGGCTCCAGGTTCTGACTGTAAGGTCTCTTCTTTTATGTCGCTCATACCACCTCCTTGATAGCGATATCCGGCACCCATTGCCCCCGCTCCTCACGGCGCGGCGGCGTCTCGTCCTCGGGCCGGTTGACGAAGGCCTCGAACAGCTTGAGCTTGTCCGGATCCGCCAATGTGCTCTTCCACTCGCACTGCCAGGTGCCGACGATCCCCTCCATCATGGCCTCCAGCTCGGCACCGATGCCGAGCCTGTCCTCGATGATCACCGACTTGAGGTAGTCGAGCCCCCCTTCCATGTTCTCCATCCAGACCGAGGTACGTTGCAGTCTGTCCCCGGTGCGCACGTAGAACATCAGCAGCCGGTCGATGTAGCGGATCAGGGTCTGCTCGTCGAGATCCGTGGCAAAGAGGTCGGCGTGGCGCGGCCGCATCCCGCCGTTGCCGCACACATAGAGGTTCCAGCCCCGCTCGGTGGCGATGACGCCGATGTCCTTGCTCTGGGCCTCGGCGCACTCCCGGGTGCAGCCTGAGACCGCAAACTTCAGCTTGTGTGGCGCCCGCAGCCCCTTGTAGCGGTGCTCCAGGGTCTGGGTCAGGGTCATGGAGTCCTGTACCCCGTAACGACACCAGGTGGAGCCCACGCAGGACTTCACGGTGCGCACCGACTTGCCGTAGGCCTGACCGGTCTCGAAGCCCGCCGCCACCAGCTCGCCCCAGATGGCGGGCAGCTGGTCGACCCGGGCGCCGAAGAGATCGATGCGCTGGCCGCCGGTGATCTTGGTGTAGAGGCCGTACTTGCGCGCCACTTCGCCGATGGTGATGAGCCCCTCCGGGGTGATCTCCCCCCCCGGGATACGCGGCACCACCGAATAGGTGCCGTCCTTTTGCAGGTTCGCAAGGAAGGCGTCGTTGGTATCCTGCAACGCGCGGTGGGGCTTCTCCAGCACGTGCTCGTTCCAGAGGGACGCCAGGATGGAGGCCACCGTCGGCTTGCAGATGTCGCACCCCAGCCCCTGGCCGTGCTTGTCCCGCAGCGCCTCGAAGCTCTTCAGCTCGCCGACCCGGGCCAGGTGATAGAGCTCCTGACGGCCGTAGGCGAAGTGCTCGCACAACCCCTTGTCCGCCTCGACGCCAAGGTCCGCCAGGGTCTGATCCACCACCTGCTTGAGCAGGTTGCTGCAACCGCCGCAACCCGTGCCGGCCTTGGTGCAACTCTTCACCGCCGACAGCTCGTGGTTGCCCGCCCGAACGGCGGCCACCACGTCCCCCTTGCTGACGTTGTGGCAGGAGCAGAGGATGGCGCTGTCCGGCAGCACCAGGGGCGCGGGGGCGGCCCCGACCTCCCCCACCAGCAGGGAGAGCGGCGGCTGGGGCAGCGCCACCCCGTTCTGGTAGTACTGCAGCAGCCGCTCGTAATCGGCCCCGTCCCCCACCAGGATGGCGCCGAGCAGCCGATTGCCCTCGCCGTCGGTCACCTGCTTCTTGTAGATGCCCTTGACCCTGTCCAGCAGCAGCAGCTCCTGGGCACCGGCGGTGCTGGCGTGGGCATCGCCGATGGAGCCCACGTCCACCCCCATCAGCTTGAGCTTGGTGGACATGTCGGCCCCGATAAAGCGGGTCTCGCCGCCACACAGGCTGGCCACGGCGGCCCGGGCCATCTGGTAGCCGGGGGCCACCAGGCCGAAGATGCGCCCCTGCCAGAGCGCGCACTCGCCGATGGCGAGGATGGCGGGATCCGAACTGTGGCAGCCGTCGTCGATGCAGATGCCGCCGCGCTCCCCGACCACCAGCCCGGATTGCCGGGCCAGGGTGTCGGCGGGTCGAATACCGGCGGAGAACAGCAGCACGTCGGTCTCAATGTGGGAACCGTCCTTGAAACGCAGGCGATGACGGGCCTGCTCCCCCTGCTCAATGCACTCGGTGGCTTTCTCCACCAGCACCTCGACCCCGAGGGCCTGGATCTTGTCCCGCAGCACGGCGCCGCCGCTCTCGTCGAGCTGCACCGGCATTAGCCTTGGGGCGAACTCCACCACCTGGGTCTTGAGGCCGAGCAGGCGCAGGGCGTTGGCCGCCTCCAGCCCCAGCAGGCCGCCACCGATGACCACGCCGCTGCGAGCCTGGGCGCAGGCATCGCGGATGGCGGCGAGATCTCCCAAGGTACGGTAAACGAAGCAGCCCTCCCGCTGATGACCGGGGATGGGGGGCACGAAGGGCACCGAGCCGGTCGCCAGCACCAGACGGTCGTAAGGGAACTGCTCGCCGTTGGCCAGCGTCAGGGTGCGGGTGGCCCGGTCGAGCACCTCCACCTCGGCCTCCAGCCGCAGCGCAATGCCGCTCTCTTCATACCAGGCGGGGTCGGCCATGCGCAGGGCCTGGGGCGCCTTGCCGCCGAATACCTCGGACAGATGCACCCTGTCGTAGGCGGGGTCCGGCTCGGCGCCAAATACCGTCACCTCGAACCGGCTCAGGCCACCGGCCGCCACCAGCTGTTCGACGAAGTGGTGACCCACCATGCCGTTGCCCACCACCAGCAGCCGTTGCTTTGCGGTCTGTTCGGCGGAACCACTGTTCTGGCGACCGAGCAGGCCCATGCCGTCCTCTGTCACCCACTGTTGCTCTTTGTCTGTCATGTCTCTCTTCCTTGAATCCGGCGGGCTCAGGCGCGCAGCTTGCTGCGCACCTGCCCGGCTGCCTTGAGGGGGGTCACCTTGCGTTGCTTCTCGTAGAGGAAGCGCAGCACCTGCTGGCGCAGCTTGTGGTAGTGGGGATCGTCCGCCAGGGCGACCCTGTCTCTGGGCCTTGGCAGGTCGACTGTCAGGATCTCACCGACCGTGGCGCTGGGGCCGTTGGTCATCATGACGATGCGATCGGAGAGCAGCACCGCCTCGTCCACGTCGTGGGTGATCATGATGACGGTGTTGCCAAGCTCCGCCTGGATCGCCATCAGCGCGTCCTGCAGATGGGCCCGGGTCAGGGCATCGAGGGCGCCGAACGGTTCGTCCATCAGCAGCACCTTGGGGGAGAGCGAGAGGGCGCGGGCGATGCCGACCCGCTGCTTCATCCCCCCCGACAGCTCGTGGGGCATCTTCTGGCTGGCGTGATCCATCTGCACCAGGGAGAGGTAGTAGTCCACCCGCTCCGCCACCGCCCGCTTGTCAGACTCCACCTGGGCCACCGCCAGCGCCACGTTCTGCTGGACGCTGAGCCAGGGCAGCAGGGCGTGGTTCTGGAACACCATGGCACGCTCGGGCCCAGGCCCCGCCACCTCGCGACCATCGAGAATGATGCCCCCCAGGGTCGGCTCCAGCAGCCCGGCCACCAGGTTGAGGACGGTGCTCTTGCCGCAGCCCGAGTGACCGATGAGGGAGACGAACTCCCCCTTCTCGATGCGCAGGTTGACCCGGCTCAAGGCCTCGAAGCTGCCCTGCTCCGTCTCGAACGAGATGCCGACGTCGCTTATCTCCAGATAACTCTTCATTGGCTCTTCTCCTGCCTGAATAGAAATGTGATTAACGCAGCACCTGGCGCTTGTCCCAGGACAACCACTGCTGCAGGGCCAGCATGCCCCTGTCCAGGGCGCAGCCGATGAGGCCTATGGTGATCACCGCCACCATGATGCGGGCCAGAGACGCAGAGCCGCCGCTCTGGAACTCGTCCCACACGAACTTGCCGAGCCCCGGGTTCTGGGCCAGCATCTCCGCCGCGATCAGCACCATCCAGGCCACCCCCAGTGAGAGCCGCAGCCCGGTGAAGATCATGGGCAGGGCCCCGGGCAGCACGATGCGCCGCACATGGGTCACAAAGGAGAGGCGCAGCACCCGGCTGACGTTGTGCAGATCCCCATCCAGCCCCGCCACCCCCACCGCCGTGTTGATCAGGGTCGGCCAGAGGGAGCAGAGGGTCACCGTCAGGGCCGAGGTGAGGAAGGACTTGGCAAGCCAGGGGGCGGGATTGGCGTAGAGGGCGCTCACCACCAAGGTGATGAGGGGCAGCCAGGCCAGCGGCGACACCGGCTTGAGCAGCTGGATCACCGGGTTGGCTGCGCGATAGAGCCCCTGGTTCATGCCGAGCAGCACCCCGCACGGAATGGCGATCAGGGTCGCCAGCGCGAAGCCGCACAGCACGGTGAGCAGGCTGGTGGCTATCTGATCGAAGAAGGTGGGGCGCCCTGTGTAGGGACGCAGCTTCACCTCGGCCGCCGGATCCGCCGCCAGCCTTGCCGCATTGCGCACCTGCTGGCGTTCGAGGAAGGCCGCCGCCTTCTCCCGCTCCTGCAGATGCTCCTGCCCGAGGGACCAGAGCTGGCTGGCGGTGGCGAGCGGCCCCGGCAGGGTGCCCAGACTGGTCTGCACCTGGCTCGCCCCCCACTGCCAGAGGCCGAGGAAGAGCAGCACGCCGAGCAGGGGCTGCACCATGATTTTCCAGTTGATGGCTTTTAAATGGATGAGGGGCCATGTGTGTCGTTTCATCGGGATCTCCTTGCTCATTGCACCCGCTCATCGCCCTTGAGGCCGATGGCGAACTGTTGCAGGTAGGCGTTGGGGTGGCGGCCGTCGTAGATGAGGCCGTCGATGAAGCCATCCTGGGGGCCGCGATAGCCCTGCTCGCTGGCAAAGTCTGGGAAGTCACTGGCCTTGAGCTTGCCCTCGGCGATGAGGGCCTCGGCGGCCTGGCGATAGACGTCCGGTTGATAGACGGCCTTGGCCACCTGCTCGAACCAGGCGTCCGGCTTGGCCTCGGGGATCTGGCCCCAGCGCCGCATCTGGGTCAGATACCAGATGGCGTCGGAGTAGTAGGGATAGGTGGCGTGGTGGCGGAAGAAGACGTTGAAGTCCGGCACCTGGCGCTTGTCCCCCCTGGCGTACTCGAAGGTGCCCGTCATGGAGCTGGCGATCACCTGCTCGTCCGCCCCCACGTACTCGGGTTTGGCCAGCAGCTTGGCCGCCGCGCGCCGGTTGCCGTTGTCGTCTGCATCCAGCCACCAGGCCGCCCGCAGCAGCGCCTTCACCAGCCGCACATGGGTGTTGGGGTGACGTTCGGCCCACTGCCGGGTGACGCCGAACACCTTCTCCGGGTTGTTGCGCCAGATCTCGTTATCCGTGATGACGGGCACCCCTATGCCCCTGGCGACCGCCTGCTGGTTCCAGGGCTCCCCCACGCTGTAGCCGGCGATGGTCCCCGCCTCCAGGGTGGCGGGCATCTGGGGGGGCGGCGTCACCGACAGCAGCACGTCCGCCTGGCGCTGGCCCGAGTTGTCCCCAAGCTTGGGCGCATAGAAACCGGGGTGCAGGCCGCCTGCCGCCAGCCAGTACCTCAGCTCGTAGTTGTGGGGGGAGACGGGGAAGACCATCCCCATGTTGAAGGGCTTGCCCCCCTGGCGATACTCCGCCACCACGGGCTTGAGGGCGGCGGCGCTCACCGGGGGCGGCACCTGGCCCGCCTGCGGCCTGGGCAACTGGGGCGCCATGGCGGCCCAGACGCTGTTGGCCACCGTGATGGCGTTGCCGTTGAGATCCATGGCGAACGCCGTCACCAGTTCGGCCTGGGTGCCGATGCCGATGTGGGCCGCCAGGGGCTGGCCCGCCAGCATCTGGGCACCGTCCAGCTCGCCGTCTATCACCCGATCCAGCAGGATCTTCCAGTTCGCCTGGGCTTCGAGGGTGACGTAGAGTCCCTCATCCTCGAAATAGCCCCGCTCGTAGGCCACCGCCAGCGGCGCCATGTCGGTCAGCTTGATGAAGCCGAGCCTGAGCTCCTCCTGCTCCGGGGCTCCCAGTGCCAGCACCGGCAGCGACAACGCCGCCAGCAGCAGTCCCGCACATCCTTGTCGTCCGTTCATTGCATCTCCTCCCTCGGTTCCGGGTCAGGGCCATGGCGCCAGGCTGCCTGGAATCGCAGTGCCACCTCGTTGCAGCGCTGCGACCCAAGGTGCGTCGCGACCAAAAAAAAGCCCCGCCGATCCGGGATCGGCGGGGCTTCTTTGCCCTGTTGCGGGTGAGTGGCCTGACCGGCCCCTCACTGCGCATCGTTACTTCATTGCTATCGTGTTTTTGTTATTCACTTTCCGTGCCAGCTCGTCCAGGGTGCATCAGGCGGCCCTTTGCGGCCTGTGGTGCCCTGATCCTCCCTCAAATTTGCCTCAATTAGGCGCAGTTGCACCAAAACGGTTGGCCACGGGAGCGCTCAGGCGGGCAAAGCCTGCAGCAGTTGCCGCGCCAGCTCCCCCAGGCTCAGGTGACGGCTCATGGCGGTGCTGCGCATCAGGCGATAGGCCTCGTCCTCGTCCAGCCCCTGATGGCGCATCAGGCGTCCCTTGGCCTGCTCGATGAGCCGCCTATCCTCCAGCTTCTGGCGCAGCTCGCTCTCGGTCTGCATCAGGGCCTGCACCATGGCGAGCTGACTGCGGGCCAGGCGCAGCCACTGCTCCACCGGCTCACGCTCGCCGCAAGGGTGGGGCACCAGCAACACCCCCTGCTGCAACAGGGCGAGCTGGGTATCGCCCCCCAGCCGCTCGCAGAACAAAAGGCGCGGCATGTCGGGCCAAAGGGAGAGGCCAAGGCGTACCTCGGCGCTGAACTGGCGGCAACTGACGAGCAGGGCATCCCCCCTCTGCGTCGGCGTCAGCAACTGGCGGGTATCGAGGATCCCGGGCTGATGGCCGTAGTGACTGACCAGCAGGGCCAGGCGGTTCGCCTGGCCCGGGTCATCGGCGTGGATCAACAGCCGGGAAGCGGGGCCGTCCTGGCCCCGGGTGGAAAAAGTGGTCATGGCGCTCCTTGTCGGCGACGATCGCGTTCTGTCTGGCGAAAATGCCGCAACATGAAGGCCAACTCTTTGAATCTACCTCCTTTTTATCTATCAGGAGGTAGTGGGGGTAGAGGGACAATCGCCCCTCAGGCGACCCGTTCCAGGGCCTCCGTCAGCAGCCCCTGCAGCTCGGCGCGCAGCCGCACCACCTCCCCCATGATGATCAGCACCGGGCTCTGGCCCAGCAGGGCACGGGCGGCCTGCTCCAGGCCATCGAGCGTGGCCTCGTGCACCTGCTGGCGGGGGCTGCAGCCAGCCACCACCAGGGCCACCGGCAGCGCGCCCGGGGCCCCCGCCCTCAACATCCCTTCCCGAATGCGGGCCGCCCGCTCCAGCCCCATGTAGAACACCAGGGTGTGGCCCGCCCGGGTCAGCCCCTGCCAGCCCTGATAGTCGCGCTCGTCCATCAGGTGCCCCGTCACCAGGGTCAGGGAGCGGGCCAACCCCCTGTGGGTCAGGGGAATGAAGCTGCTGGCGGCGCAGCCCAGGGCCGCCGTGATCCCCGGCACCAGCTCGGCCTCGATGCCGTGCCGGGCCAGGTGCAGCGCCTCCTCGCCACCGCGCCCGAACACCAGGGGATCCCCTCCCTTGAGGCGCACCACCCGCTTGCCCGTGCGGGCCAGGGCCAGCAGCAGGGCGTTGATCTCCTCCTGGGTCGGGCTCGGCTCACCGCAGCGCTTGCCCACGTCGAAGCGGGCCGCCCCGTGGGGAATGCGGGCCAGGATCTCGCTCCCCACCAGGCGGTCATAGACCACGACCTCTGCCGCCTCCAGACGGTGCAGGGCGCGCAGGGTCAACAATTCGAGGGGCCCGGGGCCCGCTCCCACCAGACTGATTTGGCTCATCTCAGGCTCCTTGTGTCCTGGCACCGCACTAAGCGGATGCCAGGAAAACATGTTTGATCAACAGCTTGTCGATTTCGGGCAGACAGGTGCCGCAGTTGCTGCCACAGCCGAGCAGGGCCTGCAGCCCCGCCAACTCGCTCACCCCCTGCCGGGTGATAGCATCGACGATGCGCTGCTCCGAGACCCGCAGGCAGGAGCAGACCAGCCGGCTCTCCCCGGCCAGGGCCTGGCTCAGGGTCTGGCTCAGGGCCCCCGCCTGGAGCGGCGTGCCGAGCAGACTGGCCAGCAGGTCGACCTTGATGTCCGGGCGCCGAGCCCCCACCAGCAGGATCCCCTCGATACGATCCCCTGCCAGGGCCACGGCCAGCCACCCCTCCTTCATGGGCAGCCTGAGCCAGTGCCCCTCGGCCCCCAGCCGTTGCCACAGGCTCTCTGTGCTCTCTGACCAGGAGGCCAGCAGGGTGCAGTTACCCTCGGGCAGGGGGCGCCTGGCCCACCAGTCCACCGGCTCGCGCCACTCACCCCGGCCACACCAGAGCCCTTGCCAGCGGGTGAGCTGCGCCCTGGCCTGCACCCGCCCCTGTTTGAACATCGGCTGGCCGGAAAGGGGATCCACCACGGGGGCGATGAGGCGGTTGACCGCCCCCTGGCTGCACTGGCTGTCGGTCCAGTGCATGGGCAGAAAGGCCTCCCCCTCCCTGAGCCCCTCATCCAGCCCCACCAGCAGCAGCGCCTCCCCGAGCCCGTTGCAAAGGCGCACCATATCCCCCTCCTTCACGCCAAGCGCCAGCAGGCTGGCGGCCCCCATTCGCACCCTGGGCCAGGGCTCGGCCTCCTGCAACCGGGGCACGTGGCCGGTGCGGGTCATGGTGTGCCACTGATCCCGCAGGCGGCCACTGTTGAGGAGCAGGGAGACAGCCCCTGCAAGCGGGAGCGTTTCTGGCTGCTCGGGGAAGCGCTGGGCCAGGGCCAGCAGGCGGGCCCGGCCATCCGGGGTGGCAAAGCGCCCATCCTCGAACAGGCGGGCCCTCCCCTGGGGCCAGTCAGCGTTGACGGGCCAGCGCAGGGGAGAAAGGGCCTCGAATTCGGCACGGGTGAGACCCGCCAGCCCGGAGATGTCGAACTGGCGGGATCCGTCGTTCTCAAACCCGGAGAGGGCGGCATGCTCGCAGAAGATCTCGTGCTCGTGCTCATAGGCGAACCCCTCGCCAAAGCCGAGCCGACGGGCGAGCCGGGTCAGGGCCCACCAGTCGGGCCTGGCCTCCCCCGGCAGGGGCAGGAAGGCGCGCTGGCGGCTGATGGTGCGCTCGGAGTTGGTGACGGTCCCGCTCTTCTCTCCCCAGGCGGCGGCAGGCAACAGCAGGTGGGCGAGGCGCGCCGTGTCGGTGTTGGCGGTCACCTCGGAGACCACCAGCAGCTCGCAGCGGCTCAGGGCCTCGCGCACCCGGTTGCCGTCCGGCAGGGAGACGGCCGGGTTGGTGCCGAGCACCCAGAGCGCGCGGATCTCCCCCCGGTGCACCGCCTCGAACAGCTCGACGGCCTTGTGCCCCGGCCCGCGCACCATGGTCGGACTTCCCCAGAAGCGCTGTACCCGATCGCACTCGGCCTCGCCAAAGCCCATGTGGGCGGCGAGCTGGGTTGCAAGCCCCCCCACCTCGCGCCCGCCCATGGCGTTGGGTTGCCCCGTCATGGAGAAGGGAGCCGCCCCCGGCTTGCCGATGCGACCGCACATCAGGTGGGCGTTGATGATGGCGTTGGCCTTGTCCACCCCCTGGTTGGACTGGTTGATCCCCTGGCAGAACAGGGTGACGGTCTTGGGGGTACGGGCAAAGAGCTGGTAGAAACCGATCAGATCGCTGCGGGAGAGGCCGCAGCTGCGGGCCACCTCGTCCAACTGCCAGGCCGGATCGTCCAGCGCCGCCGCCAACGCCTCGAAGCCGCTCACGTGCTGCGCCACATAGGCCTTGTCCCAGCCATCGACATCGAGCAGGTAACGGCACAGGCCGTTCCAGAGCGTCACGTCGCTGCCGGGTTTGAGCGCCAGGTGCAGATCCCCCTGCTCCGCCGTCATGGTGCGGCGGGGATCCAGCACCACCAGCTTGAGCTCGGGGCGCCGCGCCCTGGCCTGCTGCAGGCGGCGAAACAGCACGGGATGGGTCCAGGCGGTGTTGGCACCGGTGAGCACCACCAGATCGGCGAGCTCGAGATCCTCGTAGCAGGCGGGCACCAGATCCTCCCCGAAGGCGCGCTGGTGGGCCACCACCGCCGACGACATGCAGAGCCGGGAGTTGGTGTCCACGTTGGCGCTGCCCAGATACCCCTTCATCAGCTTGTTGGCGACGTAGTAATCCTCGGTGGTGAGCTGGCCCGACAGATAGATGCCGATGGCATCCGGCCCGGACTCGGCCAGGATGGCGGCAAAACGCTCCGCCAGGGTGTCCAGGGCCTCCTCCCAGCCGATGCGCTGCCCCATCCAGCGCGGATAGAGCAGGCGGTCGGGAAAGGCCAGGCTCTCCAGCAGGCTGGCCCCCTTGACGCACAGGGCGCCGCCGTTGGCCGGATGCTGCTCATCCCCCTGCAACTGCCAGTTGTCACCCTCCCGGCTCAGCCGGATGCCGCACCCCACTCCGCAATAGGCACAGGTGGTCTTCATTCCCTTGCTCCTTGTCATGTGTCTGACGAGGGGCCCATAAAAAAAGCGTCCGCCCCCCTGCGGGGACGGACGCCTTTGTCCGGATGCCTCATCGTCTTGTATGGGGAAGTGACTGCAAACCCCGCGCCAGGATGCAAGGGGCGCCGCCATTGCGCATCAGGGTGTCTGGCTGCGCCGCCACGGTGCAGCCGCCCCCTTGTTGGGCCCGCCTTGCGGGAATCCGCCCCGCACGCTGGGCAAGGGGCCCACCGGGGGTATAATGCGCCGCCACACAGGAGAGAGAGATGAAAGTGTCAGATGAAGGCGCTGCCGGGCAGCACCGGGCAGATGCCCGGGAGAGAGGGCGCTATTGCGCCATCGGGCTGGTCAATCCCAAATCCCCGGAGAACGTGGGTGCCGTGATGCGGGCCGCCGGCTGCTACGGGGCGGACGAGGTCTACTACACGGGGCAGCGCTTCGAGCTGGCACGCCGTTTTGTCACCGACACCAAGCAGATGGTGGAGAAGATCCCCCTGCTCGGGGTCGAGGAGCTGCTGGACTTCGTGCCCGAGGGCTGCACCCCAGTGCTGGTGGATTTGATCGAGGGGGCCACGCCCCTGCCGGATTACGTGCACCCCGAGAGAGCCTTCTACATCTTCGGCCCGGAGGATGGCACCCTGGAACCCGCCCGCTTCGCGGCGGTGAAGGAGGTCATCTATGTGCCGACTCAGGGTTGCATGAACCTGGCCGCCTCGGTCAACGTCATCCTCTATGACCGGTTGGCCAAGACGCTCAGAGCCAAAGGCTGAGGCAGGACAAGACGTTATCTATGTGGCCAGACCGACAGGCTGCATGCACCTCACCGCCTCGGTCAACGTCATCCTTTATGACCGGTTGGGCTGAGGCAGGACAAGAGGGGCCCGATGACGGCATCAGGCCCGACAGCTAGGGCTGTGGCTTGTTCGCCCGCACCACCTGCTCCCTGAGAAAGTCCTGGTAGTAGTCGTACAGCTTGTTCTGCCGATAGATCTCCGCCAGCTTGCCCTGCCTTATCAGGGTGCGCATGCCGGGATCCCAGAGCCCGTGCAACTGCCTGCCCTTCGGGGTATCGGCGAAGATGGGGTAGGTCGGGATCCAGCGCAGGAATACCTGTACCAGCTCGGGGGGAAGGGAGCCTTCGGGGTAGAGGGCGCCGTCGGTCAGGTAGTAGCGGTAACGCCCCTTGATCAGCAATTGCAGCGCCATCTCGTGGCTGTCTATCTCGAACCAGCGCATCGGCTCCGGGATGAACTTGTCAAAGGCCCACCCCCTCAGCCAGAGCACCTCCTGCTCCTTGAGGCTGTGCTCCCCTGCCCAGTGCGGCAGCCAGCGCTTTTGCATCACCACGCTCACGTAGTCCGCCGAGTAGGGGTAGTCGGGCTGATGGACCCCGGGCACCTCTCCCCGATAGACCCCCATCGCCATGTCCCCCTCCTTTTGCGACACCACCGCCAGTGCCCGTTTGTAAGGCACCATGTGAAGCTTCACCTCGTGCCCCAGGGGTTCATAGATGGCTCGAACCACATCCAGATAGACCCCCTTGCCGTCCCGGTGACAGAAGCCGGGCCAGTCGTCGCAATAGACTTGTATGGTGTCTGCCCGCACGAACGAGGTGATCAGCAGGCAACAGAACAGAAAAAGACGAACCATGATTATCCTCAGTGATATGGCACTCGGCAGATGCTCACCGCCGGACGGCCCGTTCAGGCATACAGATAGCATAGAAAAACAGAGTCCCGGCCGACATTTTCCCCATTTTGCGAGCGGGTCGAGGGTTATTGTCGCCCCACAGCGTATCATGGCAAACAAGATTCATTAGTAGCCCAACTTGAGGGGAGATTCTCATGCCAACCATCAAATCCCTGCTCTGCCCCGTCGATTTCTCCGAGATGTCCAGAGCGGTACTCGACTACGCCGTCTTCATGGCCAACACCCACCAGGCCGAGCTCAAACTGGTCCACGTGGTGGATCAGCTGCACGGCTTCGACAGCTACAAGATCCTGCACATGACGGCCATCGAGATCACCCACGAGATGGAGCGCCAGGCCAAGAGTCAGCTCAAGGAGCTGGTCGCCTGCCTGCCCATTCCGGCCAAGTTCGAGGTCCGTTTTGGCCGCGCCGCCGATGAAATCGTCCTCCAGGCGAAGGAAGACAAGGTGGATCTCGTGGTCATGGGCAGCCATGGCCGCTCCGGCATCACCCACCTGCTGGTGGGCAGCGTGGCGGAATCCGTGGTGCGCCACGCCCCCTGCCCTGTGCTGGTGGTCCGCAAATAATCCCCGCCTGATGCGCCAAGGCCAGCATATGCTGGCCTTTTTGCTGTTTATTGCCATGAGATGCTCATCGCAGCAGACTCGCCGGCAGGGTCTCAGCCATGGGCATAGATGACGCTCCCTCCCTTGATGGTGTCGATGATCGCCCTGGACTGCTCCCTTGGCAGGGCCGGGCATCCCCAGCTGCGCCCCAGCTTGTCAAACTTCTGCAGATGCCTGGGGCTGGCATAATCCGCCCCGTGCACCACGATGGCGCGCTTGCGGGCATTGCTGTTCTTGCCGGGACTGAGGCCGTCGAGACGCAGGGAGTAACCATGCTTGCCCTGATAGGTCTCGGCGGTGCGGTAGACCCCCAGGGAACTTTGCCGGGAATTCATCTGATTGGAGAACTGGCGGGCGGCCAGCTCCCCCGAATTGCGGCCGTGGCTGACCCAGGTGTGGTAGAGCAGCTTGTGGCGCTTGACGTCGATGACGAACAGCCGGCGCATGGTCGAGGGCTTGCTGTAGTCGATGATGGTGAGAATGGGTTTTCGCTTGTGACGCACGCTCTGGTAACCGTCCAGGGCCTTGCGAAACACGCGGCTGTCGAGCTTGCCGGCCAGCCCGAGCTGACGATAGAGATCCTGGTCCCAGCTGGCGTGGCTGGCGCCGCTGAAACCGAGCGCCCCCAGCAGCAGTGGCAGGCTCAGCCAGAGGCTGCCCCACCACGCACTCCTATCCTGTCCCTTCATCCTTGAAGTTGCTCCCCTTGCTGTCGCTGGCCTGATGCCCCGGGTGACACCGCATCCTGCTGGATAGTTATATGCAAGCCATTGATTGCGAGCAATAAAAAAGCACAAAAATGCCGACCTGAGTCGGCATTGTCCTGCTTGCTGAGCGTGCCAGGATCAGGCACGGCTGAGATAATCCGCCTGCCCCACCCACTTGTAGCTGGTGAGTTCGGTCAGCCCCATGGGGCCACGGGCGTGAAGCATCTGGGTCGAGACCGCCACCTCGGCCCCGAGGCCAAACTGGCCGCCGTCGGTGAAGCGGGTGGAGGCGTTGACATAGACCGCCGCCGAACCGGCCCCGTTGACGAAACGCTCGGCATTGGCGAGGGAGTTGGTCAGGATGGCATCGGAGTGGCCGGCGTTGTGCTCGCGCATATGGGCGAGCGCCTCGTTGACGTCCGTCACCACCTTGACCCCCAGGGTCAACCCCAACCACTCGGTGTCGAAATCTTCCGGCCCCGCGTCGCACAGGTTGTTGCTGCCAGCCAGCAGCGCCATGGCATTGGGCGCGCCCACCAGGGTCACCTTGCGCTCGTTCATCAGAGCCACCAGTTGCGGCAGCAAGGTGGCCGCCACCTTCTCGTGTACCAGCAGGGTATCGAGGGCGTTGCAGGCGGAGGGGCGCTGCACCTTGGCGTTCTCGATGACCGCCAGGGAACGCGCCAGATCGGCGCTCTCGTCCACGAAGATATGGCTGATACCGAACCCGCCGATGATGACGGGGATGGAGCTGTTCTCCTTGCACATCTTGTGAAGACCCGCGCCGCCGCGGGGGATGATCATGTCCACGTAGCGGTCGAGGCGCAGCAACTCGGCCACCAGCGCCCTGTCCGGGTTGTCGATGTACTGCACCGCCGCCTCGGGCAGGCCGGATGCCGCCAGGGCATGCTGGATCACCCGCACCAGCTCCAGGTTGGAGTGGAAGGTCTCGCGACCGCCGCGCAGAATGCTGGCGTTGCCGGTCTTGAGGCAGAGGCTGGCGATGTCGATGGTGACGTTGGGGCGCGCCTCGTAGATGACGCCGATGACTCCGATGGGCACCCGGCGACGGGAGAGGCGCAGGCCATTCTCCAGCACCCGGCTGTCGATTTCGGCCCCGACCGGATCGTCCAGAGTGATCACCTTGCGCACATCCGCCACGATGCCGGCAAGGCGCGCCGGGTTGAGCAGCAGGCGATCCAGCATGGCTTCCGTGAGCCCCGCCTCGCGCCCGGCGGCGATGTCTTTCTCGTTGGCCACCAGGATCTGGGCACTGCGTGCTTCCAGTTCATCGGCGATGGCCGCCAGCGCCCGGTTCTTCTGTGCCGTACTGACGGTGGCCAGTTGATAGGCGGCTTCACGGGCCGCCTGCCCCATTTTCTCCAGACTCATCACAGTTCCCTTTTGTTCATGCGGTGCCGCCCTGTTCAGAGCAGCACCATATCATCACGGTGGATGGCCACGGCCCCATAGCCGTAACCCAATACCTGTTCAATCTGATCCGAGTGGACACCGCGCAGCCGATCCAGCTCCAGATGGTCGTAACGGCAGATACCGCGAGCCAGCTCGCTCCCCTTGGGATCCAGGATACGCACCACGTCGCCACGCACGAAATCTCCCTTCACCGCGACGATGCCCTTGGGCAGCAGGCTGGAGCCCTTCTCCTGCATGGCGGCCACGGCCCCCTGATCCACCTGCACTTCGCCGTGAGGAGGGGGCCCTGCCAGGATCCAGCTCTTGCGCCCTTCCAGGGGGGATGCCAGGGCCGGGAACAGGGTCCCCACCCGCTCCCCGGCGGCGAGTCGGCCGATCACTTCCGGGATCTGGCCGGTGGCGATCACCACGTCCACCCCGGCGCGGCGCGCCACGTCGGCGGCCTGCAACTTGGTGGCCATGCCACCGGTGCCAAGGCCGCTCACGCTGTCACCGGCGAGGGAGCGCAGGGTGTCGTCTATGGTCTGCACCTCTTCGATGAGCTGGGCATCCGGGTTGGTGCGCGGGTCGGCGGTGAAGAGCCCCTTCTGATCCGTGAGCAGGATCAGCAAGTCCGCATCCGCCAGGATGGCCGCACGGGCGGAGAGGTTGTCGTTGTCCCCCACCTTGATCTCGGCGGTGGCCACGGCGTCGTTCTCGTTGATGACGGGGATGATGCGGTGATCAAGCAGAGTGCGCAGGGTGTCGCGGGCATTGAGGTAGCGCTCCCTGTCTTCCAGGTCGGCGCGGGTCAGCAGCATCTGGCCGATGTGCAGCCCGTAGAGGTTGAACAGGTCCTGCCATACCCGGATGAGCTGGGTCTGACCCACCGCCGCCAGCATCTGTTTGTTCGGCAGGGTAGGCGCCAGCGGAGGGTGGCCCAGATGCTCACGACCGGCGGCGATGGCCCCCGACGTGACCAGCACGACACGGTGCCCGTGTCGATGCAAGGCGGCACATTGTCTGACCAGCTCGACCATGTGGGCACGGTTGAGGCGGGCAGATCCCCCGGTGAGCACGCTGGTGCCCAGTTTGACGACTATGGTTCTGTTTTCCATGGGAACGAAGGGTTAGAAAAGTAAGGAATCCCTTTATACCCACGGCCCCCCTGCCCTGCAAGGCAATTAAGCCTCGCCAGGCAGTTGCGGGCTCGGTGACAAAGCATCGGGGTACCCCGCACCGGGAAGATGCGGGGCTTGGGGATCAGGCTGCCGTCACGCTCAGTTCGGCGGTCACCTGCTTCGCGGGGGAGAGGGTGCACTCCAGCTGGGTCAACTTGCCGCTGATGAGCTTGTAGAAATGTTGCAGGGTGCGTTCCACTTCCGCCTGATGCTTCTTGGGCAGCGCCTTGTCGATCCACTCCCCGTCCGCGTTGTAGAACCCCGTCTGATAGTGGTAGCTGAAGCTGTGATCCGCCTGCTCCAGCACCAGCCACCAGCCCCAGAACTCCCGCTTGTCCGGAGCAGGCTTGGCGCTGACACAGACGGACAGGCAGTCAAAGCGGTAACGGCCCTCCTCGCACAGGTCTTCACGCAAATAGGGGCCAATGGCCGCGAACTGCCGAAGCAATCGCTTGTAAGTCACTCTTTCTGACATGCTAACCTCCCTGTTGAACAAGCCATACCATCACATGGTGATGTTACATTTTTAGTTTTATATCATGTACATAAGTGCTTTTTTAGCCAATCTACCGTCTCTTTCAGTGCCTCGTCATAGACCTCGAGCAGTGGCTGCTTGTCAAACACCACCGCCTTGCCGTTGCGACTCGCAGCGGCCAATGCCCGGACATCCTGCTCGGGACAAATAAAATCTTTCTTGTGCCCGATACTCAATATCGGCACGGAAGTGCGACTCCCCAGCAATCCCTGGGTCTTGAGGGAGAAGACCTGACACTTGGTGCGCAGCAGATCCCACTGGGCCGCGTCCGCCCCCAGCCGGTTCGCCAGCCCGTCGCGCATCATGCGCGGGCAGCGGGCGAACATCTCCTGATTGGTGAACACCTGGTTGATGCCGGCACCGATGCAGACCACGGTCCTAAGCTTGAACGGCTCGACGAAGGCGAGACGGGCCGCCACATTGCCGGCGAGGCGGAACCCCACCATGGCGATGCGCTGGTGATCGACCCAGGCCACCTCCGAGAGGTAGTTGAGCACCGCCTGGTGCAGGCGGCTGGTGTCCTGCACCAGGGGCCAGTGTTCGGCATAGCCGGTGCCCGGCATGTCCAGGGAGAGCATCCCGATGCCGTGGGGCTCGAGACACTTGAAATAGAAGTTGAGGAAGTCCACCTGAAGCGAATCGATGCCACCGCTGACGATGACCAGGGGCACAGGTTTCTCGGTGGTGGGCAGATGCAGGTAGCCCTGGATGGTCTTGCCCCGAAACGGGACCTGCAGCTCCTTGAGGGGCACCTTGAACAGGCGTCCGGCCTCGCGATAGGCCATGTTGCCGAGCAACTGGGCCTGATCCGCCAGCTCGTCGTGCTTGAGGTGGGGGTAGCTTGCGATGGAGTAGTAGCGCACTGCCTTGAGCAGGCTCTTCAGCGCCGCGGCGCGATCCCCTTCCCCCAGCAGCGTCCGCCCCGTATTGAAATAACGGCCGGCGAGCTGACTCCACTCATAGACCCAGTTGCCGGGCACATAGCCCTTGATGGTGTCCAGATAGCGTTCGTGACTGCGCTCCCCCTGCCCCATGGCGATGTGCGCCAGGGTCTGCTCCACCTCGACGGGATCGGCCCCCTGCCAGGCCCAGGTCGGTCTGCGCAGCAGGCGATACCAGCGGGGCGACAGGGCGCCATCGATGAAGCTGTCAGACAGTGCGCTGTCTTGCTCGTCGACGGGGCTCGAGTTGGAGACTTCGGAAGTTTCCAATACCTTTTTGACCCGGGTAAACAGCTTTTCCGTCAGATTGGTATCGTCGTTTGGTTCCAAAATGGTGGCTCTTCTGTCTCAAACAATGTCCCATCTTAACCACTTTTCACATCGAGCAGCCACACCAGAAACGCATTGAGCCCCAAAAGGGGCTCAATGTGGTCAACCTTGCATCACGACGGATCAGTCCGCTCCCGAATGCCGGGGAGTCACTGGTCGCGACCGGTGCGGCGATTACGCTTCGTCGCAGATCGGCTTGGCGAACTCCAGCGCCATGTCCCAGGGCTGTTCAATCCAGGTGTCCTGCGGAATGGCGACTTCGAAGTCATCCACCAGGGGTTCGCCCATGGGCTTGGCGAAGATGGTGATGAACTTGGCTCTGGGGTAGAGCTCGCGGATCGCCTTGGCGGTGCCGCCGGTGTCCACCAGATCGTCCACCACCAGCCAGCCTTCGCCGTCACCTGCGGTGGTGGCAGCCTTCACCACCACCAGCTCGCGCTGGTTGTCGTGGTCATAGCTGGAGATGCAGAGGGTTTCGACATTGCGAATGCCAAGTTCGCGGGCCATCAGGGCCGCAGGCACCAGACCACCGCGACTGACGGCGATGATCCCTTTCCACTGGCTGACAGGCAGTTGACGACGGGCCAGACGGCGCGCTTCGCGTTGCAGGTTATCCCACGATACATAGAATTTCTTAGGCATAGTAATTGGCTCAACGACTTACAGTTAAAACAAAGGGTTAGCGCGCAACATCACGCGGTATCACGCATTCCATGCGGAGCTCTGCCGCCACTTTGCCGCCATTTTTCACCTATGAGTGAGGGCTGATCAGAGGGTTTAATCTGACCGCGTCATCCAAATGTTCGGGGGCAAAATGGGCGTACCTCATGGTCATGGTGATGGTGCTGTGACCGAGGATTCGCTGTAGGACAAGGATATTACCACCATTCATCATAAAATGGCTGGCAAACGTATGTCTGAGCACATGAGAAAGTTGCCCCTCTGGCAGATTCACCCCGGATTTTTGCGCGGCATACTCAAATGCGTCATAGCAGGGAGGGAACAACCTGCCTTCATGGATGCCGCGTTTGGGGATCAGTTCATAGAGCTCTGGCGAGATGGGGACCGAGCGATTGCGCTTGCTCTTGGTCTGGGTGAACGTCAGCCGATACTTGCTCACCTGGGCGCTGGTCAGCCCCTGCACCTCAGACCAACGCGCCCCGGTGGCCAGACAGAGTTTGACCACCGTGGTCAACGCCGGCACCCGGGAGGTCGCGCAACTGGCCAGCAGCATGTCGATTTGCGCTGCCGTGAGGTAGGTCATCTCCGATTCATGGGTTTTGACCTGCCGCAAGCCAGTCAATGGGTGGGGGTTCACCCACTCCCCCAATCGGATCAGCTCCCCAAACACCGCATTCAGCAAGCGTTGTTCGTCGTTCACCGTTTTGGGCCCAGCGGCCCGGTCACGGCAGCGGCCAGGGAAGATGATGGCCCCGGTGAGCCGTCCTTCCCGGTACGTGGCGAAATGCCCCTTGTTGAGATCGACCGCGTAGGGGTTGCCCATCGCCTCGGCCATCAAGTCGAGTTTGCGCTTGACCTGTTCGCCAGAGACCAGAGTCTGCCCATGCAAACGAAACCAGAGGTCGATGACGTCGGACAAGCGCCGCTTGTCTTCGGTCACCTTGTTGGCGGTGAGCCAGGGGTTGCTGTTGCTCTCTTCCAGCAGCCACTTCTCCCAGGCCAGCGCCTCGCCCTTGGTGGCAAAGAGCTTGCGCTTGCGTGGGCCCTCACGGCCTTGGGGATAGACTTCGGCAAGCCAGAGCCGCGGCTTGCCGTCGTCGAGTTTACGAACAGTCATTCTGACTCAAATGGATTGTAAGTCTCGACGGTATAAGATCCATCCGGCAGGGTGGTAGAGCGAGTGAAGTAGCCATTTTGTAACAGTGCGACAAGCTCGACCTGTGTAATAGTTTTCCGCTCAATTTCAACCAAACGCTCACCATCTGGACGGGACACTGCAATGGTTACCGTCCCTTCATCATAGGTTTGAGAATTTATAGCCAACGGGATCCTTTCTTGAATCCGCTCTCCTTGTGATGAACTGGCATTATTTTTACGCAGAACACCAGTGAACTCACCCTCTATTCTGTCAACCGTGTCATACCCTGCAGGTGTTGAAAATTTGACTGAAATCACTCGTTCCTCAGTCATTTTAACAAATTCTGACCACGGACCTTTATGTCCAGAAACATGGCTGCAAATTAGCTCGCCACCAATAAAGTTAAAGGCGTGGCCTTGGGTCCAAACGCTCTTTGATATCTTATCTTTTGGTTTGTCAGAGTTTGTCGTTGATATAACTGTTTGCTTTATATCTAGAGAGGGTCGATGAGCTTCATGGACACAAAAACGCCATCCAGCAGCATAGCCGTCGATGAAACGAGCGATAAGGCATTGTCGCCTTGGCAAAGTGCGCCATGTTGTAAATGTGTCACGAATATAATCTATATCATTGCTGGGCTCACTTTCCGGTACTCCCATCATCAGATCATATTCACCTAACTCAGGAAGTTCTCCGGTATTTAGAAGGTCGATAAATTGTTGCTCGGTCAACGCAAGAGCCCCGGCTTCACGGGCCTTTGCTGTCTTTGTTGGCCCCGCATTAGCACCGCAACATAAGTATGTGAGACGTTTTGTAACGTCTTTCTTAATGGTTAGCCCAGCCTCTTCGGCTTGCATCTCTAACCGTTCTCTATTCGCTTTTGAAAATCCGGTGAATGCAATTTCAGCCCTGCCGGTAGACTGCTTGGAAAAGTTATTCGATGGTTTTAATCTTGGGGAATCGAGCAAGGATGGAACATCAGCAGCGAGTAATTCATTTTCACTATTGAACATCGCAACTATTCTGTCTATTCGGAACGTTCTGAACTGCTTTTTGGGCAGGGCGATGCCTTGTAAGTAGTGGTCGCTAATACTGATATTTACAACATGGTAGCCTTCGATATTTCCGTCAGATTTTTCATAGATAAAAAATGCCTGTTTATCAACAACCTTACTGTTATCAAACATACCCATTCCTTGTATCTGTAAATTAACTGTCAGAATTTTTTACCCGCCCATGCCACGCGACCGACGATATGCACATCGGCCCGTTGGTCCTTGGTCACCACCTGGGTTTCATAGCCAGGATTGTCAGAGATGACCTTGATCCCGCCGAGCACGTCGAATTGCAGCCGCTTCACCAGCAGGCTGTCGCCAATGCGCAGCACATAGAGGCCATCGCGCAGGGCATCGCCGTTGCACAGGTTCACCAGGATGATGTCGTTATTGCTGATGGTGGGCTCCATGCTGTCGCCCTTGGCGCGGATAACCGCCAGCCGTTCCGGTGCCAACCCCTCTTTCTTGAGCCAGTCGGTGCGAAACGCCATCGGGTCGGTTTTCAGTTCGTCGGAAACGGTCGCCCCAAACCCAGCCGACGCAAACACCTGGTAGCAGTCGACCAGGGTGTAATCCTGCATCTGGTGGTAAGCAGCGCTGGATTCTGCGAGCCCAGTCACGTCGTCACCCTGAGCTGCACGTGCATAGGCGGGGACTTCGGGGTGCTCTGTCGCTTGTTCAGGCTTTTCACCAATCCCGAGACATAGCCACAGAAACAGTCGCGGATCATGCCCGCAGATCTGAGAGACCTGGCCTACAGAAGGCATCGTCTCGCCAGTGAGATATTTGCGAATGACTGCATCACTTACGCCCACTCTCCGACCGAACGAGCTGTAACTCTCTCTGCCGACTAGCGCTAGGAGCCTCTTCGCAAAGGCTTTCGTATCAAAGGTCGTGCCGTTCAAGATTCCCATGCCATTTGTAACCCTAGATCGAAATTTGTAATTTCAGGTTGCGCGACATCGCGTTGGCGTATACTCTCGAACTCAAGATCGAACATTCGAACCAAAGCTGTGAGAGGCGATTCGAAGTTCTAGTTCTGATGAGATAACACGCATAGGGGCGCAGTATGACGCAACGTGACACCGAAAGACAGCCTTTAGGGGCGCATGCCGCACCGATAGGTGACGCGGTTCAACCGCAAGTTGACCCACTGGCAGAAGTGCTGCGCCAGTTGGAAACCATCAAACAGAGCCTTGCGCTCACCATGCTGCCGGCCATTCCGCTGGACGCCTTCCTCACCATGCTGCGGGACGAACTCAAGTTCGACCTGCCACTGCGCACCGCCCAGGACATGATCAGCGACGGGCGCCTGCCCATCGTTCCCAAACTGCGTGCTGGCGACAAGCCGTGGGTCAATCTGCACCGCTGGCGCGAGATGACCAAGGAGCCGGAACACTACCTCAAGTTCGTTCATGAGAACTCCCGTCGTCGTGTGGCCAAGGATTCGACCAGCAAGTCGCGCCAGCGCGCTGCTGCTTGACCTAACGGTAGCGATTGAGCACAGGGGGATAAAGTGTCAAACCAGCACACTCGTTCACACAGCCACTTTGCAGGGGCCTGCGACCTGTTCAAGCAGGCGCACAACATCAGCCAATTGGCTGAAACCATCGGCATGTCACACCACGTGCTGCACAACAAATTCAACCCGGCGTGTGAGCGGCACAACCTGACTGCGCACGATCTCATCGCCCTCTACCACGCCACCGGCGACGACACCCTGTTTGATGGTCTGCTGTTTGACTGCGGCCTGACCGCCGTTCGTCTGCCGGATGCCGCCCAGGTTGCCCCAGAGGCCCGCGCCCAGCAGGCGCTCAATGCAGGGGCCCAGATCCTGGGCGTCACGGCCCAGGCCACCACCCTCCTCGCCGGTGACCGCGTCACCAAATCACACCGAAACACCGTCGTCACCGGCATCTGGGCAGGCATCGAGCACCTTGTGCTGCTGGCTACCGAGGTCGAGGACCGCTTTCACGCCATCCCCAGCCTCGCGTGCGCTGCTGATATGGCCCGCGCCGCCATCGGCGCATAGGAGACCAGACCATGAGATTGATTTGCCCCCACTGCGGTTACCACGCGAATACCCGCACCTCCACCAAAATGAGCCCGCTGACAGGCCACGCCTATTACGCCTGCAGCAATGTCAACTGCGGCCACACCTTCAAGGCGGCGTTTGAAATCGTCGGCACCATCAGTCCATCCGCCATGCCCAATCCGGCCATCGTGCTGCCGTTCTGCAAGGGCGTGGGTAAAAACCACAAAACCATGTCGAAGAGCGTCCCGCTCAAGGAGTCAGCATGAAACTGCGCGCCGAGCAGCCGGGGCTGATCCCGCTGCCGTTTTTGCTGTTCAACCGCGCCACCGTCGTCACCAGCGGTGACGAGCCGGTGATGCGCAACACCACCCGTTTCGACGGCAGTTATCTGGAAGACAGCCAGGGCCGCCGTGGCGCGCTGCGGTTCCAGCCGTGCCATCAACCTCGCCCACACTGGCTGACCAAGCTGCTGCAGGCATAACCGGAGGGCCACCCCATGAGCACCGCAAAGATTTTCGAGCTCGTTCAACAGCCCAGCGCCGCAGAGGTGGCGCTGGCAGAGATGCGCGCCCAGTTCGGCCGCAATGGGGCGGCCAGCCGCTGGTCACGCCTGCCGACCAGGGCCCGCGCCGTCATCTGCTACGCCGCCGGGTTATCAACCACCTATGGCACCCGCGAGCTGGACCAGTTCGACTTTGACCAACAAGAGGCGATCCGCCTCGCCCTGGGTGCGCTGCTGGCAACCCTGCATGAGTTTGATGGCGGCGTGCTGCACCGCCGCGAGTGGCACCGCACCACCCGCCGCAGCGAGGGGCCGACCCGCAGCGAGCAGGAACAGGCAGAACACGAGAACAAGCGCCGGGCCGAGCTCAACAAGCAGGCCGGCATGTTGGAAAGCCGCAGAGCGGTTTTGCAGAAGGTGGCCGGAAGCGGCCAATAAAAAACCCCGCTATCGGTGTTGACGCACCAGCGGGGCTTTCAATCAATCAGCGAGGAAAACCTCATGAACAATCTTACAGCAGAACAGGCGATCCGAAAAGTCGCGAACAGCCTCATTAATACCCATCGCCCCCAGCTCGGGGCATGTCACAGCCTCGCCATCGAGGCGAGCCTTGAGGCCCTGGCCGAACTGGCCGACGAGCTGGCCCTGCTCGACATCTACGCCGAGCTGACCAAGCGTCTCGAGATCCTGCAGGGTGGCCAGCGGCCCCACATCATCGGCGTGGACATGGCGGCCCCAGTCCATGACGTCACCGTGATATTCCAGCCGCCTTTTGCCCATGAGCTGCAAGGGGGTGCCCAATGATCGCCATCACCGCCAAGCACATCGCCCCCTCTCCCGCCGATGCCGTCGCCTACCTGGTGCGCCACGGCTACATCAACGTCAAAAACTGCTGGCTGCGTGGCCAGCGCCAAGCCGCCTGCATCGAGCCGCTGCCGTCTGGCCGCGTCCGTGTTCTGGAAGGAGTAGCAGCATGAGCAAGGTCTATGTGAACCCCATGGCAATGCGGGCCCGTCTGGGTGCCGAGTTGGCGGTGCTGGATTTGTCAGGGGTAGCCACTGACTCGGCCTGCGGTTTGGGAAATTGGTTCGACGATCTCGGCGAAGCGCTTTCTGGCGAGTTTGTCGGTGAAGTGAATACCAGCATGGTCGCCATGTCGCTTGCAGTTGGGCGCATGAACGAAATGTCAGCAGTCGAGCTGAGCCAGCGGATGGATGCCTTCGAAGACACCGGAGAGCTGGTCGCGCAGTTACTGGCGGAGGTGAATAAGGTTGTTGGCCTGCGCCGAGAGGATTTGGCTGTCACTCGGTCAGCGGTGTTGCTGCTGGCGATGTATGGAGCGCTGGCATTGGCCAGCCGAGAAGCCAATGCAGACAGCGAAGATGAGGAGTATCCGGCATGAGCAACACCATCATGACCCTCGCCTCCTTGAAGCAGTGGATAGCCGAGAACGAAGCGCGCCTGGTGCCGACCGCCCCGCTCTGCTGCTGCGGTGAACTGGGGATCTCCATCCGTATCGAGGCAGGCTATGTCGCCATCGACGAGCCGGATTTCAGCGACATGGAAGGGGGTGCCCTGTGACTGATGACATGTTCGAACTGGAGCCGCCGATCGACGAGCTGGGCGGCGCCGAATCTGGCCCGGCCCACATGCAGCCGCCGGCACCGGTCAGCCCACTGACCAAGCACTGGGAGGCAGCGCAAGAGGAGTTCAGCACCTCGGGCAGTGATGCCCGCCGAAACCGCAACATCGCCCAGGAGTTGCTGGCCCTGGGCGCCATCCGCGCCGTGTATTGGCTGGCGCTGGGTGGAGGTGAAGTCACGCTGGCCAAAGAGATCGCCGAGTGGTGGGCCGAGTGCGAGCCACTCCACGGATTGGGGGAGACCATCAAATGATCCACGACTTCTGGCTCGATGCCATGTTGAAGGACGCAGCTCGCCGCCGGGAATACCAACTCGAATTGCTGGATGCCCGTCGCCGTCCCTGCCGCCCGCACCAATATATCAAAACCCTGCTGGTCATGGTGCGCGCGGCCCGCCGCTGCGAGCACCAATCTGCCGCCCGTCTGCGCCAGTCATACAACGGAGGCGCCATCTAATGACTCACCATAAACCAGCCGGGCTTGCCCCGGCTTTGGGCGTCGTGCGCCCTGCAAACAGCAAAGCAGCATCGCAACAAGTCTACGACTTGGCGAATTTGGACCAGCAGAGCCTTGAGAAACTGGAATGGATGGCCGACGAGTGGGTAAACCGGCTGCAGGACGTCAGGGTGCGCCCTGCATTCCGCATCAACACCGCCGCCCAGGTCACGCTGGAGCCATGCACCAAGTGCCGCCAGATGGCGGTTTGCCTGCCGGTAGCGGGCCGACACGGTCGCCGCTCTTACCCCTACTGCGTCGAAACCTGCTGGCCACTGGCCCGCGCCGCCAGTGAAACCGTGGTGAAGACCGTCCCGGCCAACGACCGCCCCTCGATGCGCTGCAGTTGCTGCGGCGAGTTCGGCCATGTGCGCCCGGTCATCCTGGGCGGCAACCGGCTCACCAGCCTCTTTTTCTGCGAGGCCACCTGCTGGTCTGATCGGCTCGCCACCCTCGACATGGTACCGACCTGCACAGCCTGCGGCCGCTACCTGCAACCCAACGAGTATGTGAACGGTAAGTGCGGGGTGTGTAAATGAGAGAACTGAATTTCAGCCTCTTCAATGAAATCGTCGTGGACAACTTCGCCGGTGGCGGTGGGGCGTCTACCGGGATCGAGATGGCACTGGGCCGCAGCCCGGAGATCGCCATCAACCACGACCCAGACGCGATCTCCATGCACACCGTCAACCACCCCGAGACCGAGCACTATTGCGAATCGGTGTGGGATATCGTGCCGCGCGATGTAGTGGCGGGCCGCCCGGTCGGGCTCGTCTGGTTGAGCCCAGACTGCAAGCATTTCTCTAAAGCGAAGGGCTCGACCCCGGTCAGCAAGAAGATCCGGGGGCTGGCATGGGTCACCCTGCGTTGGGCTGCGACTGTTCGCCCCCGGGTGATCATGCTGGAGAACGTCGAAGAGTTTCAGACCTGGGGCCCGCTGCTGATCGACTCTGAGGGCAACGCTCGCCCGGATCCAGCCAAGAAGGGCCGCACATTCAACAGCTTCATCAACGCCCTGCGCCGCCAGGGCTACCGAGTGGAGTGGCGCGAACTGCGGGCCTGTGACTACGGCACCCCCACCATCCGCAAGCGCCTGTTTCTGATTGCACGCCGGGATGGCGCCCCCATCGTGTGGCCCAAGCCGACCCATGGCGAACCCGCCAGTGCCGAGGTGAAAGCGGGCAAGCTGCTGCCGTGGCCAACCGCTGCTGACGTGATCGACTGGTCGATCCCGTGCCCCAGCATTTTCCTCACCCAGGAGGAAGCCAAAGCCCAAGGGCTCAACGTAAAACGCCCACTGGCCGAGGCCACAATGCGCCGGATTGCCAAGGGGGTTGAGCGGTTCGTCATAGACGCCGCCGAACCGTTCATCGTGAAGTGCAATCACACCAGTACCCGCACTGTCTACGACGCTTTCCGGGGCCAAAGGCTCTGTGAGCCTCTACAGACAGTCACCGCCGCCCCCGGGTTTGCTCTGGTGCAACCTCAGCTTGCCCCGTTCATCACAGAGCATGCCAACGCCAGCCATCAGCGCAACATGCCTGCTGACGAGCCGCTGCGCACAATCTGCGCCGAAGTGAAGGGCGGGCACTTCGCTCTGGTGGCACCGGTCATCGCTCGCCAGTTCGGCAACTCTGTCGGCCAGTCAGTGGAAGACCCCTTGGGGACTGTCATGGCCAAGGCCGACAAGAGCCAGTTGGTCACCGCCTTCCTAGCCAAGCATTACACAGGCGTCGTGGGTGCAGAGCTGACCCAGCCGCTGCCGACTGTGACTACCGTTGACCACAGTGCGCTGGTTACCAGCCACCTGGTAAAACTGCGCGGCACCTGCCAGCACGGCCAGCCTGTAACCGACCCCATGCCCACTGTCACCGCCGGCGGGCTGCATATCGGCGAGGTGCGGGCCTTCCTGCTCAAGTATTACGGGACAGATTCGGCCATCCCCTGCTCCGAGCCACTACATACCGTGACCACCCGGGATCGGTTCGGTCTGGTCACCGTGCGCGGCGAGGATTACCAGATCGTCGATATCGGAATGCGCATGCTGGAGCCGCATGAGCTGTTTGCTGCCCAGGGGTTCCCGGCCGACTACGTGATCGACCACGACGCCACTGGCAAGAAGTTCACCAAAACAGCGCAGGTGGCTCGCTGCGGCAATGCCGTGTGCCCACCACTGGCTGCCGCTCTGGTTCGCGCCAACCTGCCAGAGATGTGTGCCGATGCGCAGGAGGTGGCGGCATGAACGACGCCATCACCAACCTACACGGGATACAGTTGCCCCAGCACTACCTGGTCGGGCACCACGCCATCAACATGGCCGGGGCGGCCGAGCAACTTGCCCGCATCGAGTGGCATGTTGCCAAGCCGCTGGCCGCAACCTTCCTGCGCCGCTACCCGGCCAACCCCAAGACCGCCAACATCTGGCTGCGCCGCATGGTCGACGCCTGCGCCGCCGCACAGAGCCGGTTTCCGGTACCGGTAATTGATCTTCGCAACGATGTGCGCCGCGAGCTGGTTGCCGCCGAGTGGGCCCGTCGCTGCCAGCAACTGCTGGCCCGGGCCGGCAATGATTACACCGCCGCCGAGCTACTGGTTGAGATCGGCTCTCAAGCAAAGGCGTGGCACTTCTGCCCTCCCCTCCCCATTCACCCGCGTACCAAGGTGGAGCGGCTGCTGGGCCGCCCCCTCAACCAAGAAGAGCGGGATGATCTGGCTGACGAGGTGGACAAGTTCGAGGGAGCCGCCGCCAGCCTGCTGGTGCGCCTGCTCGACGAGTCGTGGTGGCTGCGCAAGATCAACCGCGCCTGGGCCATCTACTGCGAGCTCATTGCCATCCTCACCGGCCAGGTGCGCAAGGGGGTCAGCCCATACGCCAGTGCGCACGCCGTGCGTGAGTTCACCCAGCGTAAAGCAGCCCAGCAAGCCTGGATGGCTGGCATGAGCGCCGTCAACGAAGAGCTGGGGCAAGAGATTGACCTGGTCGATGCGGTGATGGGCTCGGTCGCCAACCCCGAGATCCGCCGTCATGAGCTGATGGTGCGCATGCGGGGCTTTGAAGACATGGCACAGGAGCAGGGCAAACTGGGCCTGTTCCTGACGCTGACCGCCCCCTCCAGCTATCACGCCTGGCGCCAGGGCAGCAAAGACAAGACGAAGACCTACCAGAACGAGAAGTTCAACGGCGCCTGCCCGACCGAGACCAACCGCTTGCTGTGCAAACAGTGGGCCCGCTTTCGTGCCGCCTTGGCCCGCGAGGGGATCATGGCCTTCGGTTTTCGGGTGGTGGAGCCGCACCACGACGGCACCCCGCACTGGCATTGCCTGCTGTTTATCAACCCCGAGCACCAACGCGACTTTCTGACCCTGCTTGCCTACCACTTCACCACCGCCGAACGGGCCGAGCTCAAAATGCCCAACGGCGACCAGCTCGATGCGCTGGCCGAACTGAAAATCCGCAACAAGATGCCGCGCATCAAGTGGCTGCTCGATGTGAACAGCCCGGCGGTGGTCAAGGCCATCAACCCACGGGTGAACTGGAAGGAGATCGACCCAACCCAAGGCAGCGCCACCGGCTACATCGCCAAGTACATCGCCAAGAACATCGACGGCCACAAGGTCGGGATGGATTACGAGGCCGAGGCCCCGGTCGACCACACCACCATCGCGGTCGCGGCCTGGGCGAGCTGCTGGCGTATACGCCAGTTTCAGCAGATAGGCGGCCCTGCTGTGAGCGTATGGCGCGAACTTCGCCGCCTGGGTGACGAGGTAATCGAGTGGGATTGCATCCTGGAAGCCGCTCGCACCGCCGCCGACAACAACCGCTGGGGCGACTTTATCGACGCCATGGGCGGCATTGACCTGCCCCGCAAAGAACACCTGATCCGCCTCTCCAAGCGCCTCGATGAAGCCGCCAACAAGTATGGCGAGGATGTGCTGCGCCTGATGGGGGTGATCACCGACATCGGCATGACCACCGCCATCACCCGCACCGAGGGTTGGCAGATAGTGCGCAAGGGGGTCAACGGGTCGGGTTTGGGCGAGCAGCGCGAGCCTGCAGTGGGCGAGCGCAGCGAGTTGCAGTCAGGCGGCGGCAGCCGCCCCCCTCGGAGTTCTGTCAATAACTGTACGGAAGGATCCAAATCGGGGGTGAAAGGATCCGCTCTGGCTAAAGAGCTGGGCCGAATGGGTCTTGATGAAAGCAACGCCGCCCTGCTGCTGCACGGCAGCATCATCCACGCCGACGGCCAATATGTGCGACTGGTCGGCGATCGGCTGATTGTGACCCGCAACTGGCCGGGGGCTGGCGATGCCGTGGCTGACCAGCTGACCGCCGAGGTCGAGGCAGAGCAGGCCAGCAACCGGGCCGCCAGCAGCGACAAGCTGAAGCAACAGGCCCGCGAGCTGATGCACTCCGGCGGCAACGTCACCGAATGGCTGGCCGCCCTGCCGCTGGCGCAGGCCGAAGAGGCGATCGCCATCTTCACCCGCCTGCTGGATGACGAAGAGGACCGGGCCAGTTACCAGCCCACCGAACAGGAGCAGGCCCGCGTCGCGAGCATGCAAGCCGACAACGACCGCCATCAGGCGGAGATTGCCAAGGCGCGGGCGCGCCTGGGCGTGGAATGAGGGGAATGAAGATGAAAAACGTAATGCTGGATCTGGAAACCATGGGCAAAGGCCCGCGAGCGGCCATCGTCACCATCGGAGCCGTGTTCTTTGACCCGATGACCGGTGAACTGGGTGCCGAATTCGAAGCGCATATCCACCTGAGTGATAGTGCCAGATTCGGTGAGATGGACCCTGACACCGTGTTGTGGTGGCTGGGGCAGAGTGATGAAGCGCGCGCAGCCATTGCCTATAACGTAGATGGCGAAAAGCGGATGGCACTTCTCCAGGCACTGCAAAAGTTTCAGGAGTGGCTGATGGCCAACGGGCAAGAAGGCAAACGACCCTATGTGTGGGGTAACGGTGCTGGGTTTGACTGCACCATCATGGCCAACGCCTATGAAGCGGTAAGAAAAGTGCACTTCATTGGCTACTGGAACGGATTCCAGGATAGGGATGTGCGCACCGTTGTTGATATGGGGCGTGACCTGCTGGGCTTTGACCCGAAAAAAGACATGCCATTCGAGGGGGTTGCCCACCGAGCGCTGGACGATGCCAAGCATCAGGCCCGCTATGTCAGCGCTATCTATCAGGCGCTGGCTTCAAATCAAAACCAAAAAGGAGAGTAATGATGAAAAACGCTGATATGCCGGCCATGCCTGTATCTGGGTCTGATGGGCAGCCAATAGATGTCTTTTCGCTGACCGATGGCCGAGGATCAAATTTGGTCTCAAGTGGTATGACAGTAGGCATGACAAAACGCGAAATGATGGCGATGCACTTCAGTGCAGCCCTGATGAATAACCCGAATTGGGATGACATGACGCAAAATGATGTTGCGATGTTTGCTGTCGGCCAAGCGGATGCCACGCTCAGGGCGCTGGAAGAGTGATAAGTATCGTCACTGTGGCAATCGCCCATGACAGGCTTGTGTTGCGCTCCCCCAATACGGGGAGCGCAAATTGAGGATTTGACGAAAGAGCAGCAGACATAAGCACGATAAATACATCAGATGCAATCGAAGCCAATAATTACGCCTGCTTGAGATGGAGGACACATGAAGCACGACAACGACCATCTGAAATTCCCGTCGGGCAATACGGTTGAATTTTGCCGCAAGAAAGCCAAAAAGCTGGTGAAGGAAGAGAAGGCGAAAGGTAAGGAATTGAAGCTATCCAGAGCTCTGGACGTGGTAGCCATCAGCAACGGGATCCCGGGCGGCTGGGCCGAGGCAATGAATCAGATGGAGATGGAGGCTGCATGCTCCACGAAATGAAAGACTGGATTCGTCGCCATGTTGAGGCATGGCTGGTACTGCTGGCCGCCAAAATCCTGATCGGCCGGAACGTTCATCGCAGCAAGGCCGTATCTCGCAAGGACAACAACAGCATGTGGTACATGGCCGAAGACCTGGAGCAGATAGCCAAGCGGATGCGGAACAAGTACGAGGGGCCGAAAGCATGAGCCTATTTCAATGTGAGCACTGCGGTTGCTGCGAGAACACCGCACTATCAAGCCAGGGATTCGTCAATGGAATGGAGCGTTTTTATGACTGGTCGTATGCACCAGAACGAAAAGGATTGAAGCTTTGTAGCGCATGCGGCCCGACCAGCTTCGCATCTGGCAAGCCAACTGAATACGGAAAGTGGCATGGTCGTTTCCCCAGAACGTTTCTGCCGATGGGGATGTTTCACACCAACCGCGTCGGCAACTTGGCACACAACGAAACCGGCAGCGAGAATTTTCGGGATTTTGAGATAGCCAGTAAGGAAGGCGAGGAGGCCGCATGCACCACGAACTGAAAATCCTGCCGCGCTACTTCCAGCCGGTACTGGACGGCGCCAAGCCGTTCGAGATCCGCGACAACTCTGACCGCGGCTTTCAAGAGGGCGATACCGTCACCCTCAACGAGTGGGACGGCGAACGCTACACCGGCCGCAGCGCCAAACGCCAGATCACCTTCGTCACCGACTATGCCCAGCAGCCGGGCTATGTGGTGTTCGGGATGAAGGAGCATGCGGTATGACTGACATCATCAACCGCGCCGACGTCGAGCGCCTGCTGCCGCTCTGCCAGCGGCTCTGGCCCATCCTCCATCAACACCCGCCGGGATCGGCGGGTCGTGCCGCCATCACCAGCACGCTCGACAACATGCCGGCCACTGACCGCCATCTCTGCGATCTGCTGCTCGACCGCATGGAGCGGGTCATCCGGTTCGAGGATACCTGGTTCCCGTTCTACCTGGGCGAGGTCGACACCCTCACCCCACCGGTGAAGGCCAAGCGGGTGCTACCCACTGGCCCCACCGCCAAGCAGGTATGGAAGGACACCCGGGCGCGGCAGGGTGCATTTGCCAGAAGGGGGTCGGTATGAGCAAACCAAAGGAGGCTACGGAGCGAAAGCAGGCCCAGCGTGCGAGACAGGCCGCTCTAGGCATCAAGCGGGTGGAAGTGGCGCTCTCCACTCACGAACGCGAGCAACTGGAGACCCTGCGCCGGGCTAGAGCCGGATCCGGTCAACCCTACAGCGCCGACGAATACATCAGCACCCTGCTGCGTCGTGACTGGGAACGGTGGCAGCAGCAACAGGTGTAGCTTGCCAAGCAGACCTGCCTGCACTGCGGCCAAAAGCTCCCGGGCGGCTGCGTTGGCGCCTTCAAGGGCGAGGCGGCCTGCTGGCAAACCCAAGGCGATAAAACCTTGGCGCTGTAAACTGATGTGAAATCTCAAAACGTGTCCGGTCACGAAGGCGTGACCGGACACGTTTCATCAATTACCATCGCGGCACAACAAGAGGGGAACATGATGAGCTTTAACCTGTGCAACCTGCCGCCAGCCGAGAAGGCGCTGATAGAGGTAGACAAGGCCGCAGCCTATGCGGTGTGGAAGGAACGCAATGGCAAGCTGGCCACCGCCGAACTTGATAGCTCCGCCTTCACTGGCCATCAGCTTGAGGTGTTCACCAAGGCGTTGGCAAAGTATAGAGCAAGGTAGTTGCTACAATACGGAAGCAAAAGCCCCTATCACAGGGGCTTTGTATTGTCTGAGAACGGGGCAAGGGATAATGCGAATAAATGATTTCTGCAATCGTGCTGAAAAAAAACACGTTGGCAATCCCTCTTGAGCGGTTTTTATACGCCGACTCCCAATGCAGCAGAAAGCGCAGTTCCTAGGACAGAGATAATTAGTCCGGGAACCCATGTATTCTTCAAAGAATTATAAATTGTTTCGACTAGCCCGATATCAGTATCCTTTGACTCTAATTGAGCTTTAATAGCTTCAAGTGCATCAATAAGCGCCTTAAATTGCTCATCCAATGCTCGCCATGCTTTTTCGTAAGCAAGCGTAACATCTCCTGAAGATACAGAAATTTTCTGCCCAATCGTTTTTGAACCAGCGGCTCCGCCAATCGCTGTGACAACTTGCCCAATACCTCCATGCGAGACGATCGATTGACCTGTAACGCTTACGTTTATATTAAATTGATCGGGACTTTCACATATCGACGATATTAGTGACTGCACTATTTTTATCGCATCAAGTTTTTGCATTTTTTCTCCTAGGTATAGGGAAATTTATTATACGGATAGATACCACATAGTAACGACATCCTGTTCCGTATATTTACAATACAATTTTTAAGCATTGAAAACACCACTTGGAATTCAATAATCTACGTAAACAGCCTTGACCCAGCTCTCGTGAAGGAAAGGACGAGAGCCCGCTATGGCCACACCTAACGGCGCTTTCCCCTTAGAACATGAAAGGATCTGACGGGAAATGAAGGATCACAAAGAGGATCTGGAGAAGTGTGCGCGGTCAGTGCTGACGCGGGGAACCGCCAGACGCAAGCGGCCTTTCACCCGAATGGAAATCGACACATGAAGCGCGCAGGCGAGGCGGGGTCCCGATTGCGCGCCAGCGGTGCTGGCAGGGGGGCAGCAGGCTGCGCCAGCCGCTCAGGATGCGCGTGAAAGGATCTGCGAGGGTGCAAGGATAGCCCGCATCGGTGATGCAGCAGCGGGCCGCTGATGCGGCCATGTGAGGGGCAAAAGAAAACCCCGCCAGGTGGCGGGGTGGTCGGGATGCACAGGCAGGGTCAGCGCAGCATGTCGCCTTGGCTGGCCTGCTCGATACCGGCGGCCAGCTTGTAGGGGTTGAACCGGATCACCTCCTCCCCTGCCCAGTCATTGAGCGCCAGCAGGCTGGCCTTGATGCTGTCGATCTCGTTGATGTCGAACACCTGGGCGGCCTTGGTCACATCACCGAAACCGCCGGTGCTGTTAGGCATCACTCCCATCAGCTGGGGCGGTACCCGGTGGGTGGCCAACTGGTCGTCGCGGCTGACGTTCTTGATGGAGAGAAAATCATCCTTGGCCGCCACCTCGGCAACCGGGATCAGCCTCACCCCGTCCTTGCTGCCGTTAGGGGTGTAGAGCAAGAGGTTGCGGAAGTTGCCGGGCCCCTTGCTCTGGCGCAGCGCCTCACGCAAGGCCGCAATGTCGCCCTCGTTCTGCACTGCGTCGGTGATGTGCATGATGAACCCAGCGTGGGATCCATTCTCGTAATACTTGCGGCGGAACAGGGTGGCCGACTCGTTGAGCAGGGTAGAGTTTAGCCCTCCGACATAGTCGGGGATGCCGTAGATCTCCTGGTTGATGTCGCTCTCCATAACATGACCCACCCGCCCGGCTGGCAGCGCCTGCTCCTGCCCGGGCTGGGCAATCCACCAATAGGTGTCCAAGTCCAGAGCGCGCCGGGTGTACTTGGCCCGCAGGTGGTCATAGCGCAGCACCCCGCCGAGCCGGTTCTGCACCACCTGCAGGTAGCCGTTGCCGAAGATCAGATAGTCCAGCGCCAGCCCGGTGAAGGCGGCCAGACTCAGTTTCGGATGCGGGATGAAGCAGGAGCGCAGGATGTTGCGCTTAACCTGAATGGCAGAGGCATGGTGTACCCCGGCCCGGTAGACCCGCGACAAGCCATTGAGCGAGAGCGGCGGTTCATACCAACGCCCGTTGTGCATGGCTTCCAGGTAGTCGAACACCTCCCGCTGGCTGAGCACGGGCACCGGCTCACCGAAGGTAAACGCCTCGATGGTCTGGCTGGTTGCGGCTTGGGTCGCCGTCACCGGCGAGGTATGGCGCTGCGGGCGGCGCTTTCTCATGCGAAAATCTCCATCATGCTGGTATTGGCACCGGTGGCACCTGCCAGCGGTTCGTGTAACAGGGCCTGCATCGTTGCCCAGGCAATATCGCCGTGGCTGACCTCTTCGGAACGGCTCGACTCAAAGGTCGGCATCTTGCCGGCGGTTACCCCCCGGCGAATACTCATAAAAGCGGCTGCCAAATCATTCCAACCGCTGTCAAACTCCAGCCGCCCCTTGTTCATCACATCGATAGCCTTCATGACCATGCGGATCTTCACACTCGGGTTGTACTGGATTGCGGTAACAGCGGGATAGAACACCTTCACATTCTGATAGACACCCTCCCCGATCCCGGTGGTATCGATTCCGATGTAGGCAACGTTGTAGCGAATAGTCATCTGGCGGATTGCCTCTGCCTGGGCTGCAAAATCCATCCCTTTCCACTGGTGACGTTCGAGCACCCGGAACTTACCGCCGGGTACAGCCGGCGGAGCCAGCACGGCGCAACCGGCGCTGTCACCCTGGCCACCCTTGGCCGGGTCATAGCCGATCCACACCGGCCGGTTACCCATTGGTCGCAGGGCAAAATGCTTATAGTCATCCCATACCTCCCAGCTATCGACCATGCACCGTTGCAACATCGCCAACGGGAACACGCTGGACGTGTCATCCATGAAGATGCACATCAACAAGTTGAGGTATTCATCATCGGAGTACTCGCTGCGCAGCTGATCCAGGTCGAACAGGTCGCAGCCACCGCGCACCGCATCTTCGACCGTGACAATCTGCCGCCACTGACCATCGGCGCACAGCTTACCGCTGGCAAGATTGGCGTGGCTCAGGTCAATCTCGACCCGGTCTGCCTTCGCCTTGCCACGGTTGAAGTTGGCGCCGGACCAGAACGCATAGGCGGGATGGGAAAGGCTGGATGGGGTGGAAATGTAGGTCTGGCGCCACTTCTTGTGCATCGCCATGCCGGAAGCCACCTTGCGGAACTCCAGGAAGCCATGGATCCAGAAGTACTCATCCATGTAGATGTTGCCGTGGTAGCTCTGGGCGGTGCGGGCGTTGGTGCCGAGGAAGTAGAGGTGCGCTCCGTTCGGTAGCACCATGGGGTCGCCCTTGAGCTCAACCCCCTCCTCCTTGGCAAACTGGATGATGTACTGCTTGAACACATGAGCCTGCGCCTTGCTGGCCGACAGGAAAATCTGGTTGCGCCCGGTGACCAGGGCATCGATGAAGGCCTCGAAGGCAAAGAAGTAGGTCGCCCCAATCTGGCGAGACTTGAGCAGGTTGCGGATCCTGTGCTGGTTGCCAGCCTCGTACCAGGTGCGCTGGTAGCCAAACATGGTGGACTCGAAGCGCTCGATCAGCCGCTCTTGCTGTTCGGGCTCCACCACATTGCGCTCGGGTGCCTTCTTCGGCCCCTTGTTGCGGTTCGCCACCTTGGGGTTGAGGTCGGCCTCATTGCCTCCGTTGCTGTACTTGTTGACCCGGGCGATCCGCTCCAACTGCCTGCCCAGCAGGTCAATCTCCTTGAAGTCGCCGCCGGTTTTCACCTCCTTGGCGATCAGCTGGCACATCCGCGCCTCGATGGCGAAGTCGACCCGGTCAATGGGTTTGATGTCATCCCAGCCGTCGCGCTTCTTCCATGTCGAGACTGTCCCCTCCGGCGTCTGCAGCAATTCAGCAATGGCGCGGAGCGGATAGCCCTGAAAGAACAGGTGCATGGCCTGCCGTCTGGGTTCGATATGGGGGAAAAGTAAGGGTGCTGTCGTCATGGCGCCAGTCTACCCAGCCACAACCCATCCAAACGCCACCCCGCCAGTGTGCCAGCGCCGTACACACTGGCCGCAGATTGCACGATCCCGCCTGTCACCCAGACCATAACCGCGACATCACCACCCAATCACCAAAGGGATCCCAACCCATGGCAAAGTCCAAATTTTTCCGTGTTGCCGTAGAAGGGGGCACGACCGATGGCCGCGCCATCACCCGCGAATGGCTTGAGCAGATGGCCCAGCGCTACAACCAGTCCACCTACGGCGCCAGGGTCAATATGGAGCACATCCGGGGGATTGACCCCAACGGCCTGTTCAAGATGTACGGCGACATCACCGCCGCCAAGACAGAAGAGGTCACCATCGAGGGCGAGAAACGCCTGGCCCTGTTCGTGCAGATTGACCCGACCCCGGAGTTGATCGAACTGAACAAGAAGCGCCAGAAGGTGTACACCTCGGTCGAGATCCACCCCAATCTGAACGAAAAGGGTGCCTACATGATGGGGCTGGCCGTCACCGACAGCCCGGCCAGCCTCGGCACTGAAATGCTGCAGTTCTGCAGCAAGGCCACGGTCAATCCGCTGGCCTACCGCAAATACCATCCGGAATGCCTGTTCACCGAAGCCTTGGAAACTGTCATCGAACTCGAGGATGAAGGTGAAAAAGGCCCAGGTCTGCTGGAACGGGTAACCGCCCTGTTCTCCACCCACAAGAAGCAATCCACCGACGATTTCAGCGACGTGCACAAGGCCGTCGAAACGGTGGCAAAAGAGGTCACCAGCCTCGATGCCGGCATGCAGAAGAAGTTCACCGAGCAGGCCCAGACCATCACCGAGCTGACCAGCAAGCTGGAAGCCACCACCAAGGCGCTGGACGACCTCACCGCCAAGCTGGAAGGCCAGGAAGATTTCAGCCACAAGCGCGATCCAGCCACCGGCTCCCAAGGCGCCACCATCGAAACCGACTGCTAAGGACCATGCCCAATGCGTAACGAAACCCGCCAAAAGTTCAACGAGTTCACCGGCAAGGTGGCCAAACTCAACGCCATCACCAGCGCCATGGTGCAATTCAACGTACAGCCCAGCGTCCAGCAGACCCTGGAAACCAAAATGCAGGAATCGGTTGAATTCCTGAGCATGATCAACGTCATCCCGGTGCCGGAGATGAAAGGTCAAAAAGTAGGTATCGGCATCAGCAGCACCATTGCCGGCCGTACCGATACCAGCAGCAAAGACCGCCAACCAGCTGATCCGAGCGCCCTCTACCCTCATGACTACGAGTGTGCCAAGACCAACTACGACACCATGTTGGGCTACAACAAACTGGATATCTGGGCCAAGTTCCCCGACTTCCAGACCCGCATCCGTGACGCCATCCTCAAGCGGCAGGGGCTCGACCGCATTATGATCGGCTGGCACGGTACCAGCGTGGCGAAAGACACCGACCGCACCGCTAACTCCCTGTTGCAAGACGTCAACAAAGGCTGGCTGCAGCACATCCGTGACGACGCACCGGCCAAAGTGATGGATGAAGTTGCCGAAGGTAGCGGCAAGATCTACATCTACCAGCCGAAGGGGGAAACCGACACCAAGTCAGGCGACTACCACAACCTCGACGCCTTGGTGTTCGATGCCGTCAACGAGTTGATCGAACCCTGGTACCAGGACGATACCGACTTGGTGGTCATCTGTGGCCGCAAGCTGCTGTCCGACAAGTATTTCCCCATCATCAACAACGCCGATGACAACCAGAACAAGCTGGCCGGCCAGGTGTTGGTGAGCCAGAAGCAGATCGGCGGCCTCAAGGCTGTGCGCGCCCCCTACTTCCCAGAAGATGCCCTGCTGGTCACCAAGCTCGACAACCTCTCCATCTACTGGCAAGAAGGCGCCCGCCGCCGCCACATCGAGGAAGAGCCGAAGCGTGACCGCATCGTCAACTACGAAAGCTCCAACGATGCCTACGTGGTGGAAGACTACGACTGCGTCGCCCTGATCGAAAACATCGTCATCGGGCCGAAACCGGCCGCGGGCGGTTAAGGAGGCGACATGACATCACCTGCCCGTCGCAACCGCGAACGCAAATTGGCCGCCCTGCAAGGGGCGGTCAATCCCCAGTTCGACCAGATGCGCGCCAACGCCTACGAGCTGCAGCTGATGCAGCTGGCCGAACACCGCCGCACCCTCAAAGGAATCCAGAGCATCGAACGCAAGATCGACGCAAAGCGCACCATGCTGGGCGTCTACAAGCCGTGGATTGATGGCCTGTTGGCCGCTGACCGGGGCGAACAAGATGACGTCCTGGTCACTGTCATGCTCTGGACCCTCGACACCGGCGATCTCGAAGGGGCCTTCAACATGGCCGACTACGTGATCCGCCACGGCCTCAGTACCCCGGACCGCTATGAGCGCACCGCCGCCACCCTGATCGCCGAAGAGGTCGCCGACACAGGCATCAAGCTGCAAGAGGCAGGCGCGGGCCCCAGTTATGGCCTGCTGTGCGCTTACCTCGAGCTGCTGACCCACTCCGACATCTTCGACCAGGTTCACGCCAAGCTGCACAAGGCCGTGGGCCGCGCCGCCCTGGCCGAAGGGTTCAAGGAGCAGGCCGCCCAGCACTACCGCCGCGCACTCGAACTGCACGACAAGGTGGGCATCAAGAAAGATCTCGAAGTGCTCGAGCGCGACATCAAGAAGGAAAAAGAAGCCGCACAGGCAGCCAAAGCAGCGGAAGAACAGGCAGAAGCAGAACAAGCCGCCAGAGACGCCGAGCAAATGGCAGCCGAAAGCGGCACCACCGAACAGCAGCCCGACGCCACCGGCGGCGGCAGCTAACCGAGCGAACCCCGCACCCTGGGCGGCTCGGGCCTGACGAATGCGTTTCGCATACCAGACGGCCCGACCACCGCCCAACAAGCGGAAAAGGAACACCATGAGCACCGGATTCATTGCCAATGCCACCACGTCGCCAGCCGAAGGGGAGATAGACTCCAGCCCCTTCTGGCCGGCGATCTCGCTGCCTGACCTGCGCGACACCGTCCGGCTCGATGGCACCGTCACCACGGCCCGCCTCAAGCATGCCGTCATCGACGCCATCACCAGCGTCAACCGGGATCTGGCTGACTGGCGCCGCGCCCGTGAGGCAGAAGGGGTCGCCACCCTGGCCGCCGTACCGGGCGAGGTCATCAATGGCGAATCGGCGTACCTGCACAGCTACCGGCGCGCCGTCTATGCCATGACCCGCGCCAACCTGCTGGAGCGTTACACCGACTACAGCGCCACCGGTGATGGCGTCAAAGGGGCCGATGCCAAAATCATCAGCTCTGACGACCTCTACCGCGACGCCCGCTTTGCCATTCGCGACATCCTCGGTACCACCCACATCACCGTGGCGCTCATCTGATGGAGCTGCGCAGCCAACAGGGTGACACCCTCGACCTCATCCTGTTCCGGCACTACGGCTACACCGCAGGCATCACCGAGCAGGTGCTCGCACTCAACCACGGTTTGGCCGCGCTCGGCCCCATCCTCCCGACCGGAACCCTCATCACAATGCCAGCGGCCCCCACCCAGGCCGAGCAGCCGCTGATCCAGCTATGGGACTGACCATGAGCCGCCTCGACGACGAACTCGAACGACTGGCCGACATCAGCGAGCAGCAACTCGCTGCCCGCATCCACGCCGCCCGCATCAGTGGCACCGGCCCGCACTACTGCATCGACTGCGAAAACACCATCCCGCAGGCGCGCCGTGAAGCACAGCGGGGCTGCGAACGCTGCGCCGAGTGCCAGACCATCCACGAATTTCAAACCGCTCGCCACTACGGCAGCAAACGATAAAAACAGGAGAGCACGATGCCAGAACCCATTTCATCCAGTGCAGCAACCAGCACCCTGAGCGCCTTGGCGTTGCTGTCCCTCTTCCCGGGCGTAGACCCCGGCGTCCTGCTCGGTGCATTCGCCGGGGCGCTGGTGTTCATCGCCACCACCGCCGAGCTGGGCAACCTGCGCAAAGCGGGCCTGTTCGTTGCCGCCTTCGTGGCGGGGGCACTGGCGGCGCCGCTGGTTGCCGCCATGCTGGCCAGCGTGCTGCCGCTCAGCGTCGAGGTCCCCAGGGCTGTCGGCGCAATGCTCGCCTCGGCGCTGGCCGTCCACCTGTTGCAGTGGATCCTGCGCAAAACGCCGGAAGACCTGCTCAAACTCCGCAAAGGGGGCTGACATGCTGACCATCCTCTACGCCATGATCTGCGCCGCCATCGCGCTGCGTATCGCCACCTTCAACCGCAACGGGGGCGACTATCGCCCCCTCCCTGCCGTGCTGGCCTGGCTGCTCACCTTCGCCGCCGGTTCCGTGCCCCTGCGTGCCCTGATCGGGGCACTGCCCGCTCCTGACCCCGCCGCCGTCCTGCTGGCCTCTGTCGTACTCACCGCCCTGATCGGCTCTCGCGGATCCGTCATGCGCCTGCTGCCACGCCGTCGTCAGCAACCGACCACCGCCAGCCACCTGAACGGGAGGTTTCAACCATGAGCCTGAAAAAAGGGGATACCGGCGCCGCCGTCGCCGACCTGCAGCGTCGGCTGGCCAAAGCAGGTTATCCGCTCGATCCGGATGGCTGGTTTGGCGATGCCACCGAGCGCGCCCTGCTCGCCTTTCAGCGGGACTACATGATCACCGCCATCGGCCAGGCTGGACCCCGCACAATGGCCGCCCTGCTCGGCAGCGAGCGGGGCAACCAGTTGCGCATCGGCGACATGCAGGCTGGCGCTGACCTGCTGGGCCTGCCGCTGGCCACCATGGCCACCGTCGCCCAGGTCGAGAGCATCGGCGAGGGGTTCACCACCGACATGCGTCCGGTGGTGCTGTTCGAGCGGCATGTGTTCTACAAGCAGCTCACCCAGCACCTGGGCAAGGGCACTGCCGACCAGATGGCCGCCCATTACCCCAACCTGGTCAACCCCAAGCGCGGCGGCTATGCGGGCGGGGCGGCCGAGTGGGAGCGGCTGCAACTCGCCATCAGCCTGCACCGGGATGCCGCCATCGAGTCGGCCAGTTGGGGAATGTTCCAGATCATGGGCTTCCACTGGCAGGCGCTAGGCTTTGCCTCGGCCAGCGACTGGCAGACCGCCATGCAGCGCAGCGAAGTGGACCACCTCACCGCCCTGTGCCGCTTCATCCAGCAAGATCCCGCCATGCACAAGGCCATGCAGGGTCGAAAGTGGGCTGACTTTGCCCGCCGCTACAACGGCCCGGCCTACAAGGACAATGACTACGACACCAAGCTGGCCAAGGCATACGACCATTTTGCCAAGGTCTATCCGGTGAAGGAGGTGGCGGATGCCTCGGCCTAAGTGCGGTCACTTGGTAGGGAAATCCTGCACCAAGCTGGATGCGAAGTGTCTGGAATTGCGCTGGCTTGGTGGCTGCGTGGTCTGCCCGTTCAGAGGATGTAACCAGAATAAGCCGCAGTCCACCCCACCACCGAGGAAACCGTAATGGCATTACTACGCTCCCCCCTCACCTGGTTGCTGCTGGCCCTGACCGTCGCCTTGGCAGGCTGGGGTTGGTCGGCCCGCTCCGCCGCCAAGGCTGAGGGCAAAGTCTCCACCCTGCAAAGCGACCTCAAGGCGGCCAACGACAAGGCCGTCGAGGCCGAGCGGCGGGAGAAGACCAAAGACGGGGCCATCGATACCCTCAACAGCGAGCTGGACGCCCAGGCAACCGCCGCCGCCAAGCTCCAACACCAACTTGGTGATCTGACCATCACGGCCGCCACCCGGGCCGACACCATCAAGAGGCTCAAACGTGAAAATGCTGAACTCAAGGAGTGGGCTGATCGCCCTCTGCCTGATCCTGTTGTCAGGCTGCTCCAGCGCCCCGCCCTCACCGGCGCCGCAGATTATCAGGCTCACCTGTCCAGCCCCGGCGCCCTGCCAACTGCCGGCAGCCAGCCCGGTCAATAACGGTGATCTGCTCGACCAACTGACCCAGACCGAGGCGGCATGGGCCACCTGCGCCGCCCAGGTCGACAGCCTTATCGCCTGCCAGCAACGCCACCAGAACGGGAGGGAGCATGGAAAAACCAAAACAGATCCGTGAGGTACTGACCCGCTGCGTTCCCCACCTCAAGACCAACCCGGACAAGCTGCACATCTTTATCGCCCCGGGCAATGTCGAAAGCACCGGTGCCCGCTCGCTCTCGTTCGAGTGGCAATACCCCCTCACCATCGGCATCGAGGACTTTGCCGGCCACCCGGACCAGATCATGGTGCCGCTGCTGGCCTGGCTGCGCCAACACCAGCCCGAGCTGATGACCAACGACGAGCAGCGCAAAGAGGGCATCACCTTCGAGGCAGAATTCCTCGCCAACGACCTGATGGACCTCATCATCACCGTCAAGCTGACCGAGCGGGTCAGGGTGTGGCAAAACGAACAGGGGATTGGCTGGGAGCACCTGCCAGAACCGCCGGAAGACCCATATGACGGCATCACCTGGGAACTCTTTATCAACGGGGAGCCTCAGCCATGGCCGCCGACGACCTGAACCGCCTGACCCATTGGGCCGATGGCCTGCTTGCCAGCATGGAACCCGCCGCCCGCCGTCAGTTGGCGGGCGAGATAGCCCGCACCTTGCGCGCCAGCCAGGCCCAGCGGATCCGCGCCAACCGCCAGCCAGATGGCAGCCCCATGGCCCCGCGCAAGCCTCAGCCCAAGCTGAAAAAAAACCGGGGGCGCCTGCGCCGCAAGATGTTCTTCAAGATAAGCAACCCCGCCTGGCTCAAGGCCCGCGCCAATGAACATCAAGCCGTGGTCGAGTTTGTCGGCACCGCCAACCGGCTCGCCACCATTCACCAATATGGTCTCAAAGACCGCATCAAGGGCCGCGAGATCTCATACCCGGCGCGGGAACTGCTCGGCATCACAGAACAAGAGCGGGACCAGCTAGAAACCACCCTGCTCGCCCACCTCACCAAAGGACTGTAACCACCGCCGCCAGTGTGCCAGCGCCGTACACACTGGCCGCCCCTCGCCTTACTCGCCATTGCCCAAAACAATGGCCCCATGCAACCGACCCCGACCGAACTCCAACGCCTGATCGACAACCTGATCCGCATCGGCACCGTCACCGCCGTGCGATCAGGGGAATGTCGCGTCAAAACCGGCGACCTCATCACCAACTGGCGGCCCTACGCAGCAGCGCGGGCCGGGAAGAACCGCACCCGCCATCGCCTCTCCATCGGCGAACAGGTGCTGATGCTCTCGGTCAGCGGCGACCCGCGCAATGCCTACATCGTCGGCCCCATCAATTGCGCTGCCTTCCCAGAGCCCTTGGCAGACGATGACAATCCGGATCTCGACCGCACTGAATACGCTGATGGCGCCGTCATCGAGTACAACCCGGCCACCGGGGCGCTCAATGCCAGCGGCATCAAGACCGCCACCCTTTCCGCCTCGGTGACCGTCAAGCTGATCACCCCCCTGGTGGAATGCACCCAGGCACTCAAGGTCGGTTCGACCATCGAGGCGGGCGGCAAGATCACCGCCCCCAGCGCCAAGATTGGCGGCATCGAGGTGACTACCCACAAGCACGGCAACGTCAGCACCGGCAGCGGCACTTCCGGGGGCCCGCAATGAACTGGCTCGGCATGAATGCAGCCTCTGGCCGCGCCATCAGCGCCACCGACCACATCGTGCAGTCGGTGCGCGACATCCTCACCACCCCGGTGGGCTCCCGGGTCATGCGCCGCGACTACGGCAGCGAGCTGTTTTACCTCATCGACCAGCCACAGCATCAGACCACCCGCCTGCGCCTGATGGCCGCCACCGTGCAGGCCCTTATCAACTGGGAACCCCGCATCACCATCACCCGGGTAGAAGTGCTGGGCGGCGGCATGGATGGCGCCCTCACCGTCGAGCTCACCTGGCAGCGCAAGGACGGCGGCGCGCCGGGTACCGGAACAGAGAGCGCCACTATTGCCATTCCCACAGGAGCCGCCCAGTGAGCACCATCACCCTCTCCCAACTGCCCCAGCCCGATGTGATCGAGCTGCTCGATTTCGAGACCATCCTCGCCGAGCGCAAGGCCTACTTCGTCAGCCTCTATCCAGCAGACCAGCAGGCGGCCATCGCCGCCACCCTGGCGCTCGACTCCGAGCCCATCACCAAGCTGCTGCAAGAGAATGCCTATCGAGAGCTGATCCTGCGCCAACGCATCAACGATGCCGCGGTCGCCAACATGCTGGCCTGGGCAAAAGGGGATGACCTCGACAACCTGGTGGCCAACTGGAATGTGCAGCGGCTCACCATCCAGCCGGGGGATGACACCGCCACCCCACCGATCCCCACCATCATGGAAAGTGATGCCGCCCTGCTCGAACGCGCCCTGCTGGCATGGGATGCCCTCAGCGTCGCTGGCCCGCGCGAGGCCTATCGCCATCACGCCCGCACCGCTGACGGTGCAGTGATGGATGCCGAACCCACCTCGCCGAGCCCGGGCGTGGTAGATGTCTACATTCTGGCCGCCACCGGCGACGGCACCCCATCTGCGGAACTGCTGACCAAAGTGGCTGACTATCTCACCGATGAAGATCGGGTGCCGCTGACCGATAACGTGCACGTCAAAGCCGCCCAGGTGTTGCCATACACCTTGGCCATTCGCCTGTTTATTCCAGCTGCGGGGCCATCTGCTGCCACCATCACAGCCGAAGCGGAACGGCGATTGCTTGAGGTGATTAATCCGCGCCGCCGCATCGGGGTAGAGGTGCCGCGCTCCCTCCTTGAATCGGCCTTGCATGCGCCGGGGGTAAGAAAAGTCGAGCTGACCGACTGGGCAGACATCACCCCGGCAAAACATCAGGCTGCATGGTGTAGCAGATACACCATCGAGCAGGTGATCCAATGACCCTGCTGCCGCCCAATGCCACCAAGACCGAGCGCAACCTGAGCACCGTGGCTGCCGCCGCGATGGATCTCCCTATTCCATGCCGTGATTTGTGGTCGCCTGCCAGATGTCCGGCCAAAGTCCTGCCGTATCAGGCCTGGGCATTCAGCGTCGATGACTGGGATGATGAGTGGTCTGACTCGCAAAAGCGCGGCGCCATGGCAGCAAGTTTCAGCATCCACGCCACCAAAGGCACCCCGGGCGCGGTGCGGCGTGCACTGGAGGCTATCGGCTATCGCGCCACACTCCAGCAATGGTTCGAGTATGGCGGTCAGCCGTACACCTTCAAGGTGCGCGTCAACGTTCCGCCAGAAGGGATCGCGGCAGGCAACCCCGCCGCCATCACGCGCCGAGTAGACGAAGCCAAAAACCTGCGCAGTCACTACACCCTCAGTCTGGTCATGAGCACAGACGTAGGGCTGGGGGTGGCGGCCGTGCCGTCCATCACCCCGCGCTACATCTGCCGCCCATATCAGGCCAGCCTGCCAACAACCAGCATTGCCGCCCCCCTTGGCGGCATGCCGCGCATCGCGGCAATCTACCGAGTGAATGCCATATGACAACACAAACGTACTTTACCGTTCTGACTGCCATCGGGGCCGCCAAGTTGGCCAATCTGGCCGCGACCAGCCGCCCCCTGAAACTGACCCAGTTCGCCGTGGGAACCGGCGGTGGCGACAGCTACGCCCCCACGGCGGAACAACTGCGACAAGCCACCAGGCTGATCGACGAAACCTTTCGTGGCCCGATTGCGGTACTGGAACAGGATGCCAACCTGCCATCCCAATACTACATGGAGGGTTACGTCCCCATTGATGTGGGCCCGTTCATCGTGCGCGAGGCCGGTTGGTTCGATGCTGACGGCGACATGATTTTTGCCACCCGCTATCCACCGGTAGAAAAAACCATTCCTGCCCAGGGGGCGCAAGTCGATCTGCCGCTCGGCACCTATGTCTCGATCCATCAGGTGGATGGCGGGCAAATCCAGATATTGGTTGACCAGTCCAAAGTGCTGGCCAGTCGCCAGTTTGTGGAAAACCTTGCCGTCACCATCCCGGTAACGGGGCAACTGCAGGCCGCCAGAGCCCGCAATTATCGCTTTATGGCAGCCGGTGAACTCACTCTGCCGGATACCGGAACAGTCAGGGTTATCGTCGACCACATGGTGCCGAGCGACGAGCTGTGCCTGATGAAAGAAAAAAGCGGGCAACCCATCGTGACGCCACGCGGAAGCGATCCGGTGATCAGGCTGGCAGAAGCAGGCAAGGAGTTTGTATTCAGTAAAATCAATAATGTCTGGAGGGTTTCATGATCACTTTGGGTGGGCAACAGGGAGTATTAAACCCGATATTTCGCAATGATATACGAGTCTTTGATATCAATCCTGGAACACGTCAATGGACAGTACCGGCTGGCGTCAGCAGAGTGCGAGTAGCCGTCATCGGTGCTGGTAGTGGGTATCACAAACCAGGCTCGAATATCGAAAAAGGCGGACACGGTGGCGGGTTTGCTGAAAAGATTATCGATGTGATGCCAGGCCAAACGTACTCCTACACGGTGGGCGCAGGCGGCCAGATTGGTAAGGCCGGCGGCTCTAGTAGTTTTGGTGGTTTTTTATCAGCCACTGGCGGCGGCGCCAGAGAAAACGCAGAGAGCACCCCAGGTATAGGCTCAGGCGGAGATGTAAATACATCTGGCGGCAAGGGTGCTAGCGTGGTTAGCAGTACAGCGGGTGGCGGTGCATCAGGCCATCGATACGGCTCTGGTGGAGATGCCATCGGCAGCGTAGGCGGTGGGTGGGGGGCCGCAGGAGAGCCACTAAAGCGCGCAGACCTTTTTGACGATGGGTGGGGGCTCGGCATACACCCATATCGCCGCCCGCTCCATGAAGAACTGGTTAATTTCTCATCATATATGAGTTTCGCCAGAGTCGGTGAGGGGGTTAAATCATCACTGCTGCCAAATTATGGGTCTGGCGGTGGGTCCGGGAATGGTGGAATCGGCGCTGGCTGTGGATCTGCTGGAGTCGTAGGTGGTAACGGCGCAATTATTATCGAGGTGGTCGCATGAGATTTTTCGCCAGACTGATTAACAATATAGCCACCGAGATTTGGAACGATGGCGGGCTGGGGATCTCTCCGGCTGACGTACACGTTCCAGAGCTGGCCGCCCAGTTTATCCCCTGCCCGTCAGGCACGCTCCCGGGTGCCATTCACGATGGCAAGGCATGGACTAATCCCGAGATCGATATCGCCCCAGCGCCTCAGCTCATCCCGGTGGTTATCACCGATGTGCAGGGGGACGAAGGGGGCTTTGACAACTCCCACAACGAGTACACCGTCAAGCTGGGTCGAGAACTGGTGATCACCGGCCCGTTGCCGGTGCCTGACCAAAAGTTTCGTGTGCCGTGCTCGATGCGTGATACCGGCCGCACCATCGCGGCGGTCGCCGATGTGGTCGGTGGCCAGATGACCATCACGGTCACGCTGCCGGAGTTGGGTTACTGGGAAACCACCGCCGAGATGCTCAATGCGGGCCTGCCTCAGCCGACCTTCTCGCTAACTGAGCCGATTCGATTCATAGTGATATGAAGAAACAGTAAAGAAAACACCTCGCCCTGTGCGGGGTGTTTCGTTACTGCCACCCGTCACCGTTGCCTGCCCTCACCTTGTCACCGCCTCGCCAGTGTGTACGGCCCTCACACACTGGCCGCCGCTCGCCTGACATCCCCTGCCCCTGCATCCTGACCCTGCTCGCATCACAGGCATTACCTACGCACAGAATGCTCCGTCCGGACAACAGGAGAACCTATGGCACTGGACCAATTTCACCACGGCGTGAGCGTCGTGGAAGTCAACGAGGGCACGCGCACCATCCGCACCGTCGCCACGGCGGTGATCGGCATCATCTGCACCGGCAGTGATGCGGATGCCGCTTACTTCCCCCTCAACAAACCCGTGCTGATTGCCAACCTGCCGGCGGCCATCGCCAAGGCGGGCAGCACCGGCAACCTCAAACGCTCACTGCAAACCATCTATGACACCGTCAACACCATCGTCATCGCCGTGCGCGTGGCCGATGGCGCCGACGCCGCCGAGCTGACCAGCAACATCATCGGCACCATCCTGCCGGATGGCAGCTATACCGGCCTCAAGGCGCTGGAGCGGGCCGCCCCGGTCACGGGCGTCAAGCCGCGCATCCTCTGCGTGCCGGACAACTGCACCCTACCCATCGCCACCGCCCTGGCGGGCGCCGCCAAAAAGCTGCGCGCCTTCGCCTATGTGCCGACCATCGCCGACACCGTCGAGGCAGCGCTCGCCTACCGCGAGAACTTCTCCAGCCGCGAACTGATGCCGATCCACGGCGACTGGACCGCCTGGGACACCACCGCCAATGCCAGTATCAAACTGGATGCCTGCCTCAAGGCAGCCGCCATGCGGGCATTCATCGACAAGGAGATTGGCTGGCACAAGACCCTGTCGAACGTCGGCGTGACCGGGGTCGACGGCATGACCAAGGCCCTGTTCTGGGATCTGCAAGACCCCGATACCGAGGTCGGCCTGCTCAACGCCAACGAAATCACCGCTCTCATCCGGTCAGATGGTTTCCGGTACTGGGGTAACCGCACCTGTTCCGATGACCCGCTGTTCGCCTTCGAGAACTACACCCGCACCGCCCAGATACTGGCCGACACCATGGCCGAGGCGCACATGTGGGCCAACGACAAACCGCTTACCCCCACCCTGGTGAAAGACATCATCGAGGGCATCAAGGCCAAGGGCCGGGAACTGGTGGCGGGCGGTTACCTGCTCGGCTTTGACTGCTGGTACAACGAGGAGCTCAACGACAAAGACACCCTCAAGGCCGGCAAGCTGCGCATCGATTACAACTACACCCCGGTGCCGCCGCTCGAAGACCTCGGCTTCATCCAGCGCATCACCGACACCTACCTCATCGACTTCGGCGCCCGCGTCGCGGCCGCCGCATAAGGAGCCACCATGGCACTGCCACGCAAACTGAAACACGGCAACATCTTCATGGATGGCGAGAACTGGATTGGCGTCGCCGAAGACTTCACCCCGGCCAAGCTGAGCCAGAAATTCGAAGCCTATCGCGGCGGCGGCATGATGGGTGCCGCTAACATCCACATGGGGCTGGAAGATGGAGCCCTCGACACCTCCTTCACCTTCGGTGGCGCAGAGGCAGCGCTCGTCAAACGCATGGGTCTCGCCAAGATTGACGGCGTCGCCCTGCGCTTTGCCGGTTCTTTCCAGCGTGACGACACCGGCGAAATCGTCTCGGTCGAAATCGTGCAGCGCGGCCGCTTCAAAGAGCTCGACCGGGGCACCTTCAAGAGCGGCGACAACACCCAGAGCAAAGTCAGCATGGTCAACACCTACTACAAGGAGACCATGAACGGCGTCGTCCTGTGCGAAATCGACCTGCTCAACATGATCTGGATTGTCGACGGCGTCGACCTGATGGCCGAGCACCGCAAAGCCATCGGCCTCTAACCCACCCAACAACCCAACGGGCGGCCCTTATCCCAATAGAAAGTGCCGCCCTCACCACATCACCAGGACGCAACACCATGGAACACAAGACAGTGACTCTCGACCAAGCCATCCAGCGCGGCGATACCACCATCACCGAGGTTCAACTGCGCAAGCCCAAGGCGGGCGAAATGCGCGGCCTCAATATGACCGATGTGGTGCAGATGGACGTTAACGCCCTCACCAAACTGCTGCCCCGCATCACAACCCCCATGTTGACCGAGGTCGAGATCGGCAACATGGATCCGGCCGACCTGATGCAACTGGGCAGCGAGGTAAGCGCTTTTTTGGTACCGAAGAGAATGGCCTACCTCATTGCGTAGACGAGGTGATGGCCGACATCGCCATCATCGCCCACTGGCCGCCCTCCGAGATGGCGGCCATGGAGATCAGCGAGCTGATGGGCTGGCACCAACGCCTCGTTGAAACCCACAACCGCATCAACGGGGCAGACGAACAATGAACCCTCTCAAACTGCAAATCCTCCTCGGGGCGGTCGACAAGCTCACCGCCCCCCTCAAGGCCGCCAGCGGCCAGAGCAGAACCACGGCCAAAGACCTCGCCGAGACGAAAAAGCGCATCAAGGAACTGGAAACCCAGAGCGGCCAGATTGACGGCTATCGCACCCTGGGAAGCCAAATTGGCGCTACCCGCGCCCAGCTCACAGCAGCCCAGCGCGATGCCCAGCAGATGGCCCAGCAACTTGCCAAGGTCGAGCAACCAACCAAAGCCATGATCCGCGCCATGGAGCAGGCAAAACAGAAGGTGCGCGACCTCTCCCAACAAGAGCGGGAAATGGTCGCCCGTCACGGCAGCCTGAAACGTGCCCTGGGCGAGGCAGGCATCAACACCAAGCAGCTCGGCGAACACCAGCGCCGCCTCAAGACCGATCTGGCTTCCGCCAATACCCAGCTCGACCAGCAGCGCGCCAAGCTGGGCCAACTGGCCGACCAGCAAAAGCGCCTCAACCAGGTCAAGGCGAACTATGACAAGACCATGTCGATGCGCGGCTCCATGGCGGGCTATGGCGCCGCAGGCATGGCAACCGGTGCTGCGGCCATCTACAAGGGCACCAACATCGCCAGCAAGGCCATGGGCTTTGATGTCGACATGTCCAAGGTGCAGGCGATCACCAGGCTGGACAAAGGCAGCGGCGAGTTGGCCGCCTTGCGGGCTCAGGCCCGGGAGCTCGGCGCCAATACCGCCTTCACGGCGGGCGAAGCGGCACAGGGCCAGGGCTTCCTCGCCATGGCTGGCTTTACACCCAAGGCGATCCGTGACGCCATGCCTGGGGTGCTCGACATCGCCAAGGCCGGGGGCGTCGAAATTGCCGCCGCAGCGGATATCGGCACCAACATCCTGACCGGCTTCTCCCTCCCTGCAAACCAGATGACCCGACTCGGGGATGTGATGGTCGGCACCTTCACCCGTGCCAACGTCGACCTGCAGATGCTGGGGGAAACAATGAAGTACGTGGGCCCGGTGGCGGCAGACCTTGGTGTGGACCTTGAAACCGCCTCTGCCATGGCGGGCAAGCTAGGGGATGCCGGTATTCAGGGCAGCATGGGCGGTACCGCCATGCGGGCCATTCTCGGCCGCCTCGCGGCGCCCCCCAAGGCCGCACACGATGCGCTCGCCGCCCTGAACGTGAAGACCGCCGATGCCGCCGGTAACCTGCGCGCCCTGCCCGATATTCTCGACGAGCTCTACAAGAAGACCAGCAAGATGGGGGACACCACCCGCTCGGGCTACTTCAAGGCCATCGCCGGTGAGGAAGCCTTCTCCTCCCTGGCCGTACTGACCAAACAGGCAGGCACCGGCAAGCTGCAGGAGCTCATCGCCACCTTGAAGCAATCCCAGGGCGAGGCGGGCAAGGTCGCCAAGGTCATGGCTGATAACGCCATCGGTGATTTGGATAACCTCACCTCCGCGTGGGATGACGTGGGCATCCAGATGATGGAGACCGAGAACGGCCCGATGCGCGGGATCATCCAGCGCATCACCGAGATAATCCAGGTCACCGGCAACTGGATGCGGGCCAACCCTGAACTCACGTCCACCCTGACCCGCATCGCGGCCGTGACAGCCGTGGCCGCCGCCGCTGGCGGTTCACTGCTGCTGATTGTTGCTGGCCTGCTGGGGCCCCTGGCGGCCATCAAGATGGGGATGTCGATGCTGCTGGTCTATGGGAGCCCCCTGCTGACCTTCATCAAGGCACTGACCATGGGCATGGTCAGGCTCGGCATCGCCATGCTCACCAACCCCATTGGCTGGTTCATCATGGGCATTGTGGCCATCGCCGCCGGGGCTTACCTGCTCTACAAGAACTGGGATGGCGTCGCCGCATGGTTCAGCGGATTGTGGGCGCAGTGTCAGGCCCCTGCGCTCGCCTTCTGGGAGCTCCTGAAAGAACTCTTCTCATGGACCCCCCTCGGCATGCTGACTATGCACTGGGGCGAGATCTGGGCCTTCTTCGACACCTTGCCAGCGGGGGCGGCCAACAAGGGCAAGGCCATCGTCGACGGTCTGATTGGTGGCATCACTGCAAAGTGGGAGAGCCTGAAAGCCAAGATAAAGGCCCTCACCGACCTGCTGCCGGACTGGATGAAAGGGGGTGGCTCGGTCACGGCCAACGTCAACCCGTCAGGCTACCTCACCGGCAACTACAACACTCCCGCCATGGCCGGGGGATCCGGCTACGGTCCGCGTATCGTGACGCCGCCGCGCCCAGTCGCCAGAGGCAGCACCACCACCGAGATCAACGCCCCTATCCACATCGTCCAGCAACCGGGGCAATCCGGCGCGGATGTGGCGCAAGAGGTGCGCCGCGAACTGGACAGACGCGAACGGCAGGCCGCTGCCAATGGCCGCGCCTCCCTGACCGACCGCAACTAAGGAGCAACAGCCATGATGATGACCCTGGGCTGGTTCGTGTTTATGCGCTCGACCGTTGCCCCCCTCTCACAACAAGACGAGCGAGCCTGGCGCCATCCGGGCAATAACCGGATCGGTGCTCGCCCGGCATACCAGTACCTCGGCCCCGATGATGAAACCACCACCCTAAGCGGGGTGCTGCTGCCCGAAGTGACCGGCGGCCCCGTCTCCCTCGACTTGCTCAACAATATGGCTGACAGCGGTCAGGCTTTCCCCCTGATCCAGGGGGATGGCGTCATGCGTGGGTCATTCGTGATCGAGGGCATCAGCACCACCCGCAGCGAGTTTTTCAGCGATGGCACCGCCCGTAAAATCGAGTTCACCATCAAGCTCAAGCGGGTCGATGACAACGACAGATCCCTTGTCCAAACCCTGCTGGGCCGCACTGCGGGCAACCTCTTTGGCCGCCTGGGCCTGGGCAAGCTGGTCGGCAGTATCGGCAACAAGCTCGGGGGGCTTCTCTGATGGGGGCTTTCGACCAGTTCGGCACGCGATTGGCCGAAAACTTGGGGCTGACCAATCCGCTCGACGCCTTGCGCCAAGGCCACCCGGTACCGGCTTACCAGGTACTGGTCGACGGCAAAGACATCTCGGCCGCCATCAGGCCGCGCCTGATGTCAATGACCATCACCGACAACCGGGGCTTCACCGCCGACACCATCGAGATCACCCTCGATGACAGCGACGGCCAGCTCGATATGCCACGCCGGGGCGCCACCCTACGCGCCCTCATTGGCTGGCAAGGCCAGGCCCTGGTCGACAAGGGCACCTACAAGATCGACGAGGTGGAGCACGGCGGGGCCCCGGATGTGCTCACCATACGGGGCAAGTCAGCCGACCTGCGCGGCGGCATGAACAAACTGCGTGAGCAAAGTTGGCACCAGACCACCGTCAGCGACATCGTCAGCCAGGTCGCCGCCCGCTACCAGCTCACCCCCTGCGTGGGTGACTCACTCAAGGGCCAGCTGATTGACCACATCGACCAGGCCAACGAGAGCGATCTCGCCTTCCTCACCCGCCTGGCAGTTCAGTGCGATGGCATCGCCACCGTCAAGAATGGCCGCCTGCTGTTTATCAAGGCGGGCCAGGGCACCACCGTCAGCGGTCAGCCTCTGCCGGCCATCACCATCACCCGTCGGGATGGCGATCAACACCGCTTCTCGGTTGCCGACCGGGATGCCTACACCGGCGTGACCGCCTACTGGCAAGACAACAAGGAGGCGGAAAAGAAGAAAGTCGAGGTGAAGCGCAAGAAGAAGACCAAGCCGAAACAGGAACGGCCCTTGCCCCCGGGGGTCATGGTCAACAAGCAAGAGAACGAACTGCTGGTCGGTAGCAGCGAGAACGTCAAAGAGCTGCGGCATGTCTATGCCAGCCAGGCAAATGCCATGCGGGCAGCCCGGGCTGAATGGGAGAAGTTGCAACGCGGCGTGGCAGACTTCCAGATCACCCTGGCGATGGGGCGCCCTGAACTCTACCCGGAGCAACCCACCACCGTCAGAGGGTTCAAGCCCCAGATTGACGAGGCCGACTGGCAGCTCACCCAGGTAGTGCACGACCTCACCAACCAAGGCTTCACCAACCGCCTGCAGCTCGAAGTGAAGCTTGAAGAACTCCCAGAATGAAAAATGGCGGCAGAGCTTACACTCTGCCGCCACTCTCGATCATCAAATCCCCTGCCGCCACTTTGCCGCCACCGAGACCATCACCACCTCAGTGAACAACAATAAACTGTTGATTTACATCAAATAAAATAACCAATAAACCAGCACACCAAAGAGCATAGAACTTTTTTGGCATGCTATCGATCTCAACGAGTTATAAAGCAATCACTTATGAGGCGAAACCCGGCAAAGAGACGGGTTCAGGTCAATTCTGGCACCCCGTTTCCCGAATTTTGCTTGCACTTTTTCGGCCTCGGGGCTGACGCCTCGGCGGCAAAAACGGATGCAATGCGAACAGGGATGGGGTGTAGCTGGCGGCCATGTCGGGTGGACTCCCGATCTCGGGCCGGCTGTTGGGCCGGTATGATAGCACTCTTTATGGATAAATTGAGCGGCAAACGTATGCGAAAAACAGGAAATGTCCGCCATCTCCCGCTCTGTCGCCCTTTTGGGAGGGCTCCGGCGACACCGACAGGTTAGCCGTTTGACACACATTCCATGACATTCGGGCAAAAAAATAGCAGGGGGAGGAGAGGATCCTCACGCACCTGCTGCTGTTACCTGTGACGCCTGCGAGCCTTAACGGCGGGTGGCGTAGGGATTCGGGTAGTTGAAGCCCTGGGTATAGAGAGATTGGGCAAACCAATAGGTTGAATTGCTGCCTGACATCATAAACTCCTGATTGCTTAACAAGTTACGTACCTTAATGCGGGTTCACATCCTTGAACTGACACTCGGTTCCATGGAGGCGCACTTGCTTTGCTTCGGTTCCCTGGAGGCATTGATTGTCATCCTGACAAGTGGGCTGGCCACGGCGGCTAATTTACCACCCGGCGCCAAAAAGACAATATTTTTGTGACCAACATCACATAACTGATGTTGTGCTGACACGAATAAGGCAGGCAGTGAAGTTCGCCATCCATGCTCCCTTTCCCAGCACAAGCAGAGCGTCATTTGCGCTGATCGCTCACATTTTTGCGTGATTGACTGTATTATCGTTATCCTCTTCCCCGGCCCGCAGAGTGGGGCCCGACATTTTCCATGCTGGTAAGGAGTCCCGACGTGGCACAGCTCAGTTCTCTGTCTCCCAAGTTGATTTGGCAATTCTTCGAGCAGATCTGCTCCATCCCCCACCCCTCCAAGCACGAAGCCCAGCTGAGCGCCTGGATCGTGGCGTGGGCCCAGGGAGAAGGCCTGGCGGTCAAGCAAGATGCCGTCGGCAACATCATCATCAAGAAACCGGCCACGCCGGGGATGGAAAACCGCAAGGCCGTGGTGCTGCAAGCCCACATCGACATGGTGCCCCAGGCCAACGCCGACACCCAGCACGACTTCACCACCGATCCCATCGATGCCTACATCGATGGCGAATGGGTCACCGCCCGTGGTACCACCCTGGGTGCCGACAACGGCATGGGCATGGCGGGTTGCCTGGCCGTGCTGGCCGACAAGACCATCAAGCACGGCCCGCTGGAAGTGCTGCTGACCACCGACGAGGAGACCGGCATGACCGGCGCCTTCGGTCTGGAAGCGGGCTGGCTGGAGGGCGAGATCCTGCTCAATACCGACTCCGAAGAGGATGGCGAGGTCTACATGGGCTGCGCCGGCGGGGTCGATGCCAATATCCGCTTCCCCCTGGAGCTGGTCGCTGCCACCGAGGGTGAAGGTTTCGAGCTGCAGGTCAAGGGCCTGCGCGGCGGCCACTCCGGGGTCGACATCCATCGCGGCCGCGGCAACGCCAACAAGCTGCTGGTCCGTCTGCTCAAGGCCGCCGAACCGCTGGGGGTGCGCCTTGGCGATCTCAGCGGCGGCACCCTGCGCAACGCCATCCCCCGCGAGGCCCGTGCCAGCCTGCTGGTGCCCGCCGCCAGCGTGGCTGACTTCAAGGCCCTGGTGGACCGCTACGCCGGCATCTATCAAAGCGAGCTGGCCGCCACCGAGGCCAACCTCACCGTGCTGCTCACCGCCCGGGAGAAACCGGCCCAGCTCATGAGCGAGTCCCTGCAAAGCCGCCTGCTGGATGCCCTGATGGCCTGCCCGAACGGGGTGATGCGCATGAGCGACGCCATCCCGGGCGTGACCGAGACCTCCACCAACCTGGGTGTCATCAAGACACTCGAGGGGGAAGTCTATGTGCAGTGCCTGATCCGCTCCCTCATCGATTCCGGTCGCGAGAACATCGAGCAGATGACCCGCTCCCTGTTCACCCTGGCCGGCGCCAGCTGCGAGTTCACAGGCGCCTACCCGGGCTGGGCACCGAACGTTGACTCACCGGTCATGGCGCTGGTACGCAACAGCTACCAGACCCTGTTTGGCGAGATGCCGAACGTCATGGTGATCCATGCAGGCCTCGAGTGCGGTCTGTTCAAGAGCGCCTACCCGGACTGGGACATGGTCTCCTTCGGCCCGACCATCCGTGGCGCCCACGCACCGGGGGAGAAGGTACACATCCCGGCGGTCGAGCGTTTCTGGCAACTGCTGGTTCACGTGCTGGAACATATCCCGGCCAAGTAAGCCAGCTCACGACCATACCGATGCCCCGCCCCGTGCGGGGCATCTTTTTTGTGCTCCCTCCTCGGCCACCTCTCTCATATCCCCGATTCCACGCGTGGCACTGGCTTGAAACCGTATCCATGAACAGGTCTGCATTTGAAAACCCTTTCCATGATTTATGTAAATTTACAACACAAAAAGTTGATCCAGCTCACATATGCCCCTAGGATCAGAACGTGACCAAGGTCACACAACCCATGAACCACAGAGAAACGAGGTCATCATATGTTCGAGAATCTGGCAGTGCTGTTCCACCTGAAGGGTGCAACCAGCAAGAAAGGTGCTGAAGAGAAAGACACTTATGCGCCTGCAACCCGCAATTACTACTTCCGTTATGGCGCCTGATATCGCCTGTCCGGAAGTTGAAATTAGCAACGTAATAAAACTACAAAACAACTCAGCAATCCACACAGCAGCCACCCCCATCGGGGCGCTGTCCTGCCCGGGCCAGAATTCCCACGGCCAAACCTGAACTCCAACCATGAAGATGGGGCCCGCAGGCCCCATTTTTTTATCCCGTTTCCGCCTCTATTGCGCCTTCTCGGTGCCACCTTGCAGCGATGCCGGTCGCGACGTGGCGGGCGCCGGCATCATATCGCCTTTCCCAACGGCACCGCCTCCTGCACGGGTAAGGGGAAGTGGCAGGCCACCTGATGCCCCTGCCCGCCGCACGCCTCAAGGGCGGGCGAGCGGGTGCGGCACAGATCCGTTGCATGGGGGCAGCGCTGGTGAAAGTGGCAGCCACTCGGCGGCGAGATGGGGGACGGCACATCTCCCGTCAGCAGGATACGCTGGCTGCGCCGCCGCGGATCCGGCACCGGAATGGCGGAGATGAGCGCCTGGGTATAGGGATGGCGCGGTGCCAGGTAGAGTGCCTGGGCCTCGGCCAGCTCGACGATCCGGCCCAGATACATCACCGCAATCCGGTCCGAGATGTGCTTGACCACCGACAGGTCATGGGCGATGAAGATGATGGCGAGGTTCATCTCCCGCTGCAGATTGAGCAGAAGGTTCACGATCTGGGACTGCACCGACACGTCGAGCGCCGACACCGCCTCGTCACACACCAGCAGCTTGGGCTTGAGGGCGATGGCGCGGGCGATGCCGATGCGCTGGCGCTGGCCGCCAGAGAACTCATGGGGATAGCGATCCACCGCGCTGCCGGGCAAGCCGACTTTCTCCAGCAGCTCCTGCACCCATGTCCGGCGCTGTTCGGCGTTGCCCTTGCCGTGGATGATGAAGGGCTCCTCCAGGATCTGCCCCACCGTGTGGCGGCTGTTGAGGGATTCTGCGGGATCCTGGAACACGATCTGCATCTCCTGACGCAGGGATCGCATCTCCTTGGGCGAGAGCTGGGTGATGTCACGCCCCTCGAAGGTGATGGAGCCGGCGCTCGGCTCGAACAGCTTGAGCAACGAACGCCCCAGGGTGGACTTGCCGCATCCCGACTCTCCCACCAGGCCAAGGGTCTCCCCCTGCTTGAGATCAAAGCTGATGCCATCCACCGCGTAGACGGTGTATTGCTTGCGCAAGAAACCGCCACCCATCTTGAAATGCTGCTTTAAATTGCTTACCGACAACAAGCTGGTCATGACTTCCATCCCCGACGATTCATGGCAGCAGACGACCTGGTCGCCTTCCCGCCGCCAGGCTGCCCTGCGACACCCCGTAACACCAGACCGTTCATAGGCTCACCTCCTTCCAGTGGTGGCAGGCCACCCCATGGCGTTCGCTCAACTGCTCGGTCACCGGTATGGTCTCCACGCAAAGGGGCGTGGCATGGGGGCAACGGTTGGAGAAACGGCACCCCGCCGGCATCTCGTGCAGGGCGGGCACCTGACCCTTGATGGTCTTGAGCAGGCTCTTTGGCACATCTTCCAGACGCGGGATCGAGGCCATCAGACCATGAGTATAGGGATGGCGCGGGTGGTCAAACAGTTCATAGATATCGGCCCGCTCCACCGCACGCCCGGCATACATCACCACCACCTCGTCGCACAGCTCCGCCACCACCCCGAGATCGTGGGTGATGAAGATGATGGCCATGCCGGTCTGGGCTTGCAGCTCCTTCATCAGATCCAGGATCTGGGCCTGGATGGTCACATCGAGCGCCGTGGTCGGCTCGTCGCAGATGAGCAGGGCCGGTTCGCAGGCCAGCGCCATGGCGATCATCACCCGCTGGCGCATGCCGCCGGAAAGATTGTGGGGATAAGCCGCGAAACGCTGGGCAGGCTCGGGGATCCCCACCTTCTGCAACATGGCGATGGCGGCGTCACGGCGCTGGGCCTTGCTGTAATCGGGGCGGTGGAGGCGAAACACCTCCATCAGTTGATCGCCAACCGTCTGCACCGGGTTGAGGGCCGTCATGGGCTCCTGAAAGATCATGGAGATACGGTTGCCACGCACCTTGTACATCTGCTCCGGCGGCAGATTGAGCAGCTCCTCCCCCTGAAAGCGGATGGAGCCCGCCACCACCTGGCCGTGGGGCCTTGGCAGCAACCCCATGATGGCCAGCGAGGTGACGCTCTTGCCGCAGCCGGACTCGCCGACTATCCCCAGGGTCTTGCCCGGGGCGACCTGGAAGCTGACCCCGTCGAGCACCTTGATCTTGCCGTCGTCGACGGCGAACTCCACCTCGAGATCCCGCACCTCGAGGATGGGGGACAGAGACTGCCCCTCATGATCTCTGGTGCCGGGGGCGGCGGCCTGTGTGTTGGGCATGACTGCTGCTCCCTTCTGGGCCACATCAATGATGTGCATAGGTCTTGTCGATCAGGGTGATGGAGGCCAGCGCCTTGCCGTCAGCCTTGGCCTTCTGGGTCTCCTCCTTCACCTTGGGATCGATCCAGAGCAGGCCGCCACTGCTGTGGGGGTAGCCATCCATGGGCCAGTAGAGCAGATCCGGGGTGTTGCGGGTGGCGGGCACCTCCGGCAGCATCACATAGCGCCAGCTGCTGGCTCGCACGTAGTTGAGCTGAACGCCGGGCACGAAGATGGCGAGATCATAGATGCGCTGCTGGATCTGGTGGGAAAGCGCGGCCCGCTTGTCCATGTCGAACTCGACGTTGTAGGCGTCGATCAGGCTGTCGAGCGCTTTGTCAGCCACGTTGAACAGGTTGTTGGTCTGGGGCTTGTTGGCGTTGTCGGAGTGGAAGGACTCCCAGTATTGCGGATAGAGACCGCCGCCCCCCCAGCCAAGCCAGGCCGCCTCGTGTTTCTTCTCCAGCATCACCTTGAAGCCGGTGGCGCCATCCACCAGATTGAGCTCCAGATCCAGGCCCGCCTTCTTGGCCTCTTCCTTGAGCACGGTCAGCCGCTTGGAGTGCTCCTGGCTGGTGTAGGTGAGGGCCAGGGTGAGCCGCTCTCCCTTGTCGTTTTGCAGGATGCCGTCCGGTCCCTGCTTGCCGTAACCGCCCTTGGCGAAGTACTCCCGTGCCTTGGCGATGTCGTAGGCCCGCTCAGGGAGCGCGATGTCGGTGAAGGCCCCGAAGCCAGAGCCGAAGGTGGTAGCGCGGTCATAATCGCCGTGCAGCACCGTCTCTATCATCTTGTCGATGTTGAAGGCGTGCTGAATGCCGAGCCGCACGTTGAGATCCGCCAGCTTGGGATTGGCCACGTTGAGGTGAACCCCCTGTCCCCCCTGCTTGGTGTCGGTCATGGCCATCACCTTTTGCACGTATCCCTGCTTGTACTCCGGGGTGACCGCTTTCTCATGCCACCAGTTGGGCAGGATCATCTCGAAGGTGTCCAGCTCCCCCTTGAGGAAGTGGCGGAACGCGATGTTGTGGTCGCGGATCACCTGCACCTTGATGGTGTCGAGGTTGAACCTGTGCTGGTTGTAGCGATCGTCTTTTGCCCACCACTCCTTCTGCTTGCTGAAGGTGACGGACTTGCCCTTCTTCACGTCGCTCATCACGTAGGGGCCCGTGGTGGGTACCACGGCCCAGTTGTACTGCTTCACCCAGTTCGGGCCCATCTTGTAGTAGTGCTTGGGCTGGGGCCACAGTTCGGTGGTGTTGAGGAGATCGAGCTTGGCCTTGCGGCTGCCCGCCTTGACCAGGATGGTGTGGTCGTCAATCTTCTCCACCGCCACCACCTCGGTGGTGTAGTAGTTGTTGAACCAGGGGCCCTTGATGTCCTTGGAGCGCATCATCTCGTAGCCGAAGGTGTAGTCATCGGCGGTGACCGGCTTGCCGTCGGACCACTTGGCGCGCGGGTCGAGCCTGAAATAGACGGTCTGGCTGTCCGGTGCGATGGCCCAGGCATTCGCCAGGGCCGGAATGGGGTTGCCCGTGTTGGGATGGAAGCTGATGAGCCTCATCTGGTTGTCGAGGATGAAGGAGCGGAACGAGCCGTTGGAATCCGGCCCCACGGTGCGAAACGTCAACGGGAAGCTGTCGACGAAGAGATTGAGGTTGCCGCCGGGCAGCGCCTTGGGAGAGGCGAACACGGGGTCGGTGTCGTTGGTCTCCCACGTCAGATCCGCGGGCAGGCTGGCCGCCCACACCCAGGATCCGTTCAACAGCAGAAAGAGAGCACCTGTCCATTTGATTTTATTGTTCATGTTTGACTTCCTGGTCATGCCCCTGCACTGGGGGCGTCTTCATTAAGGGTCCTGTCGATGTGCCCTGGCAAGGCGCCACCGCTCACTGATAACGGGTAAATTTGCGCGGATCGAACGCCTCCCGGATGGCCTCCCCGATGAAGGAGACCATGATGAGCACCAGACTCACCGCCGCCACCACCGAACTCACGATCCAGATGGCGTCGAGGTTGTTGATACCCTGGGAGAGCAGCTCCCCCCAGCTCGGGGTCGGCGGCGCCAGGCCAAAGCCCAGGTAGTCCAGCGCCGTCAGGGTGGAGATGTTGCCCACCACGGCAAACGGGGCCAGGGTGACGATCATCATCAGGGTATTGGGCAGAATGTGGTTGAAGATGATGCGCCTGGTGCTCGCCCCCTGGGCCCGCGCCGCCATCACGTAGTCCCGCGCCCGCTCCTTGTAGGTGAGGGTGCGCATGTACCAGGTGATCCCCATCCAGCCGAACAGCACGTTGATGCCGACGAACAGGCCGAAGTTCGGCTTGGCCAGGGAGACCAGGATCATGATGACGTAGAGGAAGGGCACCTGGGACCAGATCTCGATGAAACGCTGCATCAGGAGATCGAATCGACCGCCGAGGAACCCCATCATGCAGCCGATGCTGACCCCGATGACATAGCTCGCCACCAGCGCGATGAAGGCAAAGCCGATGGCGATGCGAAAGCCGTAGACCAGCCGTGCCAGTACGTCGCGACCGCTGGTGTCGGTGCCGAGGAAGTGGCGCTCCACCAGGCTCGGGGCATAGGGCGGATAGGCCTCCTCCTTGAAGTCCTGCTCATAGGGGTTCCAGGGGACCAGGGGCAGCAACACCCAATCCCCCTTCCCTTCCTTCGCAAATTGGCTCTTGAGCTGGCGGTAGTTGGTCTCGTACTCGTAGTCGAGCCCGAAGTGCTGGCCCGGGATCACGTCCCCATAGGTGGGGAAATAGAGCTCCCCCTGATAGCTCACCGCCAGGGCCCGGCTGTTGACCAGCAGTTCTGCCAGCAGAGAGATGACCACCAGGACCGAAAAGATGACAAAGGAGTAGTAGCCGCGCTTTATCGACTTGAAGCGCTTGAGTTTTTTCAGAGTTACCGGATTCAGGTTCATGCTCACTCTCCAAACCGCACGCGGGGATCGACCAGGGCAACGCAGATGTCGGAGACAATGTTGCCCACCAGCATCAGCATGGAGGTGATGGCCAGAATGCCCATGACGGTGGGGTAATCCCGCTCGACAATGGCCTCGTAACCGAGCAGGCCGATGCCGTCGATGTTGAAGATGGTCTCGATGAGGAAGGAGCCCCCGAAGAAGACGGTGAGCACCGACCCTAAGTGACTCGCGATGGGGATCAGGCTGTTGCGCATGGCGTGATCGGTCACCGCCTTGCGAAACGGCAACCCCTTGGCCACGGCGGTGCGCACGTAATCCGCCGACAGGTTCTCCATCAGGCTGTTCTTCATGGTCATGGTGAGGATGGCGAAATCCCCGATGGCGTAGGCGATGAGCGGCAGCAGGGCGTGGGCGAAGACGGTGCGGATCTGATCCCAGCTGCTCTCCATCCCGTCAAACTCGTCCCCCGGGAAGCCCCCCATGGGCAGCCACTCCAGATGGAACGCAAAGACGGTGATGAGGAAGATCCCCACCACGTAGGCGGGCAGCGCATAGGCCATGTAGATGAGCATGGAGCTCAGGGAATCGAAGCGGCTGTTGTGCCTGAGCGCCTTGGCCACCCCGAGCGGGATGGAGACGGCATAACTCAGCAGAAAGGTGGCGAGCCCGAAGAAGGCGGTCACCGGCAACCTCTCCTTGATGAGATCCCACACCGGCTCGTAATAACGGGTCGACTCCCCGAGATCCAGCACCGCCAGCTTCTGCAACCAGTCCCAGTAGGCGACCAGCATGGGCTTGTCGAGGCCGTAGAACGCCTTGAGCTCTTCAATTTGTTCGTCGGAGAGTGCCTGCGCCCCCTTGCTGCCACTGGAGCGGCCTGACTCGTTTTGCGAGACCTGCGCCTGCAGCAACATGCGCTCGACCGGGCCGCCCGGCACGAAGCGGGTGATGGTGAAGACGAGCAGGGTGATACCGAGAAACGTCGGGATGATCAAAAGCATCCGACGTAGGAAATACGACAGCATGGTGGAACCTCGTCCTTGTTGTTCTTTTATGGCCAGTCACATCCGGTGACGGGCCTATCCTTACCTGGCATTACTCACTGAATTGACTGGCATTGACAGACAATCCAGCTCGGTCACTGTAAAAGCTCTGCAACAAAAATCAAGTAGAACCCTGTCTGCGACCAGGAATGTCCCCCCGCAGCATATCCCGCGGATGATTTTTTCCAAAAAACCCAACTTCAATATAAAAAACTGCTACGCCTACCCGTCCAACTCGATTTTAATTATTAAAAAATTAATTACACAGGTGTTTTAATCCATACCAAGCAGAACAAAATCAACAAGTTAAGGATAAGTCGGGTTATTTTCTCATTTACCTATAAAAGAAGAGGGATAGCCGCCCCCACCCTCCGTTCCCCGGAAAAGGCTCTCGCCACAAAAGCAGATGAAAATACTGCAAAAAACCGTTTTCTCGATATCGACACTGGAGTGACAAGCGACTTATCGATAAGTTCAAAAATAATCAATAAAATTGTAAAAATCGAACTTAACAACATCTTTACATAAGTTGACGCGGCATTTACGGAATAAAACGCCAAAAATATTCCATCAAGTGCACATTCCCATCTAATTCCCTCTACTGCCCCCATCCCCGCCGCTCCATTTGACGTCCATCACCAAACCTTGATAAGCCTTACGCACCGCTCCAACGAGGGCGGTAATGGAAGCAAACAATAAACAATCAGGAAGGATACTAGCGATGCTTAGGAAAAGCAGACTCTCTGCTGCCGTAGCGTTTGCCTTGGCGAGCGCGGCAGTTGTGGCCACCCCTGTCCTGGCCGAAGAGGGCCAGAACGTAGAAAAACTGCAAAAAATCAAGGTCACCGGCTCCCGGATCTCCCGGGTCGATGTGGAAGGCGCCACCCCGGTCGTCTCCGTGACCAAGGCGAAAATTGAGCAATCCGGTCAGCAGACCGTCGCCGATTACCTCAAGCAAGCCTCCTACAACTCCTTTGGCGGCGTCTCCCCTGCCTCCGGCAGCTCCTTCCAGTCCCAATCCACCGTCGGCCTGCGCGGCCTGGGTTCCGAGCGTACCCTGGTTCTGCTGAACGGCAAGCGGGTAGCGGGTTCCCCCACCATGGGCGGCACCTCCATCAACCTCAACACCATCCCCATGGCCGCCGTTGAGCGGGTCGAGGTCAACCTGGACGGCGGCTCCGCCATCTACGGTTCCGACGCCATTGGTGGCGTGATCAACGTGGTGCTCAAAGAGGGCTACGAAGGGCTGGACTTCCAGGGCCGCATTGGCTCCCCGAGCGAAGAGGGCGGCGACGAGAAGAGCGGCTCCATCGTGGCAGGGGTGGCCGGCGAGAAGGGCTCCCTGATGGCGGTCTACGAGCACGACAAGAAGGACGTCATCTACAGTCGCGATCGGGACTATCTTGCCAAGCAGGGCAACGACTCCCCCAGCGCCTACGGCCGCAACGTGGAGGGGATCACGGGTCTTGACGCCAACGGCGACCCCATCTGGAAATACGGCCCCCTGGCCGGCGCCACCAATGCCGACGGCTCATGCAAGGAGCCCTTCGTCGGCTTCGAGGGCGGCTGTAACTTCAACTACGGCCAGGTCGCGGCCACCACGGCCTCCCGCAGCCGTGACACCCTGTACGTAAACGGTCGCTACCACATCAACGACAACGTGGACTTCGTGCCGCAGATCATCGGCTCCCGGGTCGAGAGTTTCGGCCGCTTCGCCCCGGCCGCCGGTGCCTTCACCATTGACCCGGCCAACCCGAAGAACGCCCAGTTCTTCGCCGACAACGGCCTGGATGCCGCCGCCACCCAGGGTCTGGGTGAGGCTGCCTACGCCTACTACCGCTTCAGCAACATCGGTCCCCGTGACAACTATGTCACCGACACCACCGGCAGCATGAACCTCGGCTTCGAAGGCACCATCGCCACCGAAAGCGTCGGCGACATGCAGTGGAACGCCGGCTACATGTACTCCAAGACCGACAACAAGGAGAACGGCACCGGTTACGTGCTGAAGTCCGCCGCCAAGCAGGCGATCGCCGACGGCAAGTTCGTCGGTGGTGAGTTCGATGCAGAAAGCACCAAGACGATGACGGCCGACACCAGCCGCCGCTCCACCATGGACTTCTACCAGTGGTACGCCGGGGTGCAGTGGGACATGGGTGAACTGCCCGCCGGTCCGGTCAGCTGGTACGCCGGTGCCGAGTACAACGACTGGGTCTATGCCGACAAGTACGACGCCCAGTCCGAAGCCGGCAACATCATCGGCTCCGCAGGCAACTCCTCCGGTGGCGTGCGCGACGTGACTGCCGCCTACATCGAGTCCCTGGTGCCCATCACCGAGCAGATCGAGCTGAACGTGGCCGGTCGCTTCGACAAGTACAGCGACTTCGGCAGCGCCTTCTCCCCCAAGGCGAGCCTGCGTTACCAGCCGCTGGACAACCTGATGCTGCGCACCTCCTGGTCCCGTTCGTTCCGCGCCCCCAGCCTGAGCGATCTCTACTCGGCTGATTCCGAGTCCGCCGACTGGGCGAAGGATTACGTCTACTGCGAGGCCAACGGCATCTCCGCGGCAGACTGCCCGAACCGCCAGTACACCACCACCCGTACCTCCAACGAGGCTCTGAAGGAAGAGACCGCGGACACCTGGAACTTCGGGGTGGCCTACAGCCCGGTGGATGACCTGAACCTCTCCCTGGACTACTACACCATCAAGATCGAGGACGTGATCCAGCTGAACTCCCTGCAGTCTCTCATCTATGACGAACTGAACAGCGGCAGCTCCAGCAGCATCACCCGCAACAGCCAGGGCAAGATCGGTAGCGCCATCGCTCCCATGGTCAACCTGGGGACCCTCGAGACCTCCGGCCTCGACCTGAAGGTGGATTACACCTACGACCTGAACTACGCCACCGTGCGTTATGACCTGGGCGGTACCTACATCCTGAAATACAAGGAAGGTCTGTACGCCGGTGGTCCCGTCATCGACAAGATCGGCCAGAACGGTCTGCCCCAGATGCGCTTCAGCTCCGGTGTGGGTATCAACGTTCCCCAATGGTGGAACATGGATACCTACCTGAGTGCGAATTACATCGACTCCCAGAGCCAGGACTACATCGCCAATACCGGTGAGGAAGTGGGCCACATCGCGTCCCAGACCACCTGGAACCTGAACGTCGGTGTGGAAGCGCCCTGGAACGGCAAGATCCAGGTCGGCGTGAAGAACATGTTCAACGTGGGCCCGTCCCTCGAGAGCGATGGCTTCACCTATGACGACGAGCTCTACAGCATCGACGGTCGCATCTACTACCTCGACTACAGCCAGAAGTTCTAATCCACCAGCAAACCACAAGCCGGCCCGTTCGGGCCGGCTTTGCCCAAGGTCCCAAGGAAGTTACGGAGATAGGGTAATCCTATGAAGACAAGGACAATTACAATGAAGAAAGCGCTCCTCGGCAGCCTGATTTCGGCTGCCTTGCTGACCAGCTTCAATCTGAGTGCCGCCACCGCCGGTCAGGCCGTGGACGCTCAAGCCGCCACCGACAATGCATCCAAAGTTTCCCAGCAGAAGATCGACAGCTACGCCGAGTCTGCCGAGTCTGCCCTGGCCCAGTACAAGGCCGCCCTGCGCCAGGTGGACAGCCTGCGCGCCTACAACGAGCAAGTGGGCAAGATGGTTGACTCCCAGAGCGCCGAACTCGCCTCCATGCAAAAGCAGATCGCCCAGATCGACCAGACCAGCACCGAAGTGGTGCCCCTGATGCTCAAGATGATCGACTCCCTCGAGCAGTTCGTCTCCCTGGACCTGCCGTTCCAGAAGGTGGAGCGTGAGGACCGCGTGGCGGCCCTGACCGATCTCATGAACCGGGCCGACGTCACCATCTCCGAGAAGTACCGCAAGATCCTCGAGGCCTACCAGATCGAGGAGGGCTTCAGCCGCACCATCGAAGCCTACAAGGCGAGCCTGGACAAGGATGGGGACGAGAAGACCTACGAGTTCCTGCGGGTCGGGCGCATCGCCCTGCTCTACCAGTCCCCGGATGGCAACGAGACCGGCATGTGGAACAAGAAGACCCGCCAGTGGGAAGTACTGCCCCAGGAGTATCGCAGTGCGGTTGAACAAGGCCTTCGCATCGCGAAGAAGCAGGCGCCCCCCGCCCTCATCAAGCTGCCGGTTCAAACTGCGGAGAAAGCATCATGAAAGGAATCAAACTTGCCATCGCCTCGCTGATCGCGGGCGCTACCCTGGTCACCCTGCCGGTGACCGCCGCCGAGAAGCCGGTGGATCTCAACGCCCTGCTCAATCAGGTCAAGGCCGCCAGCACCAGCGAATCCCAGCTCAACAAGGAGCGGGAAGCCCGTTTCCTGGCTGACAAGAACGAACAAGGGGCCCTGCTCGCCAAGGCCAAGGCGGATCTCGCCGCCGAAGTCGCCAGGGGCGAAAAGCTCAAGGCCACCTTCGATGCCAACGACAAGCAGCTCACCGAGCTGACCGAAACCCTGCGCCAGCGCTCCGGCAACATGGGCGAGATGTTTGGCGTGCTGCGCCAGTTCGCCGGTGAATTCAAGGGGATCTTCAACGCCTCCGCCCGCCGGGTCGAACATCCCGAGCAGACTGCCCTGCTAACTCGCCTGGCCGAGAGCAAGGAGCTGCCCTCCAGCGATGACCTGACCGCCTTCTGGACCACCACCCTCAGCCGCATGGTCGACGGTGGCAAGGTGAGCCAGATCCCGGCCACCGTGGTCTACGGCGAGGGCAACCAGGCCCAGAAGACCGTGACCCAGATCGGCGAGTTCAACACCGTCTCCGAAGGCAAGTACCTCACCTTCGTGCCGGAGACCGGCAAGTTCGAACAACTCTCCCGCCAGCCCGAGAACGCGGTGCTGGAACCGGTCGCCAAGTTTGAACAGGGTGGCGGCAGCGTCGAACCCATCTTCATCGACCCGTCCCGCGGCGTGATCCTCTCCCTGCTGGTGCAATCGCCAACCCTCAAGGAGCGCATCGATCAGGGTGGCTCCGTGGGTTACGTGATCCTGGCGCTGGGTGTCATCGGTACCCTGCTGGCCCTGTTCTGCGGTGCCCGTCTCTCCCTCATCGGCGGCGCCATGCGCAAGCAACTGAAATCCGAGCAGATCATCAAGGGCAACCCCATCGGCGAGATGCTGGGTGCCTACCAGGATCACCGGGGTGACAACATCGAGGATCTGGAATCCAAGCTCGACGAGATCATCCTGCGCAACGTGCCCAAGCTGGAGAAGGGCATCAGCCTCATCAAGCTGATCGCCTCCGTCGCCCCGCTGCTGGGCCTGCTGGGTACCGTGGTCGGGATGATTGCCACCTTCCAGGCCATCACCCTGTTCGGTACCGGCGATCCCAAGCTGATGGCGGGGGGTATCTCCGAGGCCCTGGTGACCACCATGCAGGGTCTGGTCGTGGCCGTGCCCATGCTGTTCCTCTACACCATCGTGCAGACCCAGAGCCGCCGTCTGATCCAGGTACTGGAAGAGCAGAGCGCCGGTTTCGTTGCCCGTTATCAGGAACGTCTGCACGCCGCCAAAGCCGCAGCCTAAGGAGTCACCCATGTGGTTCTGGTTGATTGAAGAAGTCGAGTCGGTCCGCCGGTTTCTGGGATTGGGGGGCGACGTGCTGGTCGCCCTGTTCTTCCTGACCCTGATGATGTGGGCCCTGCTGCTGGAGCGCTGGTTCTACTTCATGGCGGTCTATCCCCAGCAGGTGAAACAGACCAAGACGGCCTGGCTGGCCCGCACCGATCACCTCTCCTGGTCCGCCAGGCAGATCCGCCGCGAGCTGGTCTCCCAGGTCGCCATGGCGGTGGACAAGGGGATGCCGGTCATCAAGGTGCTGATCGCCCTCTGCCCGCTGATGGGGCTGCTCGGGACCGTGGTAGGCATGGTGCAGGTGTTCGATACCCTGGCCATCACCGGCACCGGCTCCCCCAGGGCGATGGCCTCGGGGATCTCAAAGGCGACGGTACCGACCATGGCGGGCATGATTGCCGCCCTTTCCGGCCTGTTTTTTGTCAGCCGGCTCGATCACAAGGCCAAGCTGGCCGTGCAAAAGCTGGAAGACAACCTGAAACACGGCTGATGCAGGATGCACATCCCCGGCCGGGCCATGCCCGCCGGGGCACAGAACAAGCAAGGAGTTTTTGCCATGAGAAAACGTCACAGCGACAGCGGTGCTGACGAGGCGGCCATCGATTTGACCCCCATGCTGGACATCGTGTTCATCATGCTGATCTTCTTCATCGTCACCACCTCGTTCGTCAAGGAGTCCGGCGTGGAGATCAACCGCCCGAGCGCCAGCACGGCCGAGACGGTGAAGAAGGGGAACATCATGGTCGCGGTCCGCGAGAACGGCCAGGTCTGGGTCGACAAGCGCATCGTCGAAGTGGGCGCGGTGCGTGCCAACATCGAGCGGCTGCGGGCGGAGAACCCGGAGAGCGCCGTGGTGATCCAGGCCGACAGCGAATCCCGTTCCGGTCTGGTGGTGCAGGTCATGGACCAGATCCGCATGGCCGGTGTCCAGAACATCTCCATCGCCGCCGACAAGAGCAGCTGATGCCGGAGCGAATGCCATGAGATACCTGATATCGTTAGCGGTCTCCTGCGTGGTGGTGTTCTTCCTGTTCCTGGGAATGAACAAGCTCATCACGCCGGATCACCGGGAGCTGACGGAGCGGGAGGACGTCACCATGACCGACTTCATCCGCCTCAAGCCTCAGGAGACCCTGCAAGAGAAACAACGGGAACTGCCCAAACCGCCGCCCCCGAAACGCCCGCCTCCCCCGCCCGAGATGGAGGTGGCGAGCACGGACAGGCCTAAGATGGACAGCTCCCCCATGGACATGCCCAAACTCGACATCCCGGTCAACATCGGTGGCGGCAACGCCCTGGGTGCCTACAGCACCGGCGGCGGTGGCGGCGGCATGGGCGGCAACAACGGCGCCATCCCGATGGCGACCTTCGAGCCCATGATGCCCCGCAAGGCGGCCCTGGCCGGTCTTGCGTCCGGCAAGGTGCTGGTGGAGTTCACCGTCACCGAGCGCGGTACCGTGAGCAACATCCGCATCGTCAAGGAAGAGCCCCGCAGCTATGACCTCGGCAAGGCGGCGCGCCAGACCATCGCCAAGTGGACCTTCAAACCGGCCATGGTGGACGGCAAGCCGCAGGCCAGTCGCATGCAGCAAGAGATCGAGTTTGCGACCAACTAAGGAGGGTGGCGATGAAAAAGTTACATACCCTGATCCTCGCCCCGGTGGCCATGGCGGTGCTGCTCAGCACCGCCACCTGGGCCGCCGAACAACCCGCCCTGTCTGACCGCGCCTACCGCGCGGTCAACAAGGCCCAGGCGTTGATCACCGAGAAGAAATACGGCGAGGCCAATGCCAAGCTGCAGGAGGCGCTGTCCGGCGCTGGCGAGCGGGTCTACGACAAGGGGGTCATTTTGCAGACCCTGGGCTTCGTGGCGGCGCAGCAGGAGAAGTACGGTCAGGCGACCAAGTACTTCGCCGACGCCATCGCCACCGGCGGCCTGCCGCCCCCGGTGGCCCAGCAGGTGCGCTACAACCTGGCCCAGCTCTACATGGCGGAGGGGAACTTCAAGGGTTCCATCAACACCATGAAGGAGTGGTTCGCAAACCTCGGCAAGGACGAGAAGCCGACCCCGCACGCCTACATCACCCTGGCCAACGCCCATGTGCAGCTCAAGCAGTACAGGGAAGCCATTCCAGCAGTGGACAACGCGATCAAGCTCTCCGCGGGCAAGGCGCCGGAGTCCTGGTACCTGCTGAAGATGGCGGCCCACTACGAGCTGAAACAGTACAAGCCGGCCACCGAGGTGCTGACCGCCCTGGTGGACCGCTACCCGGAGAAGAAGAAGTACTGGACCCAGCTCTCGGCCATGCACATGCAGGCGGGCAACGATGCCAAGGCCCTGGCGGCACTGGAAGGGGCCTACAACCTCGGCATGCTGACCGAAGCCAACGAGTTGCAGCGGCTCGCCAACTACCTCGCCTTCGCCGGCATTCCCCACCGCGCCGCCCGCGTGATGGAGAAAGCCATGAAGGAGGGGCAGATCGAGAGCACCGCGGCCAACTACAAGACGCTGGCCAACTACTGGCATCAGGCCAAGGAGCTGGACCCGGCCATCGACACCCTGGCCAAGTCCTACAAGCTGGCCCCCAATGCCGAGCTGCAGCTCAAGATGGCGCGCATGATGATCCAGAGCAAGCGCTACCAGGATCTGGTGGCCTTCGCCGCCAAGCCTGCCGCCAACGCCAGCGGCGAGCAGCGGGCGGATTTGAAGTTCCTGACCGGGGTCGCCTATTTTGAGCAGCAAAAGCCCAAGGAGGCGCTCTCCGCCTTCACTCAGGCCGCCCAGAATGGCAATGTCAGTGGTCGCGCTTCCCCCTGGATCAGCTTCTTGAAAGAGCAGCAGGGCGGCGCCGTCACCCAATAAAGCTGCGCGGCCCGGCTGGCGGGGCGGGGATCTCCCCGACTCGGCATCCGGGCCGCGACACATCGACAAGGGGGTCACCCCGCAGATTGCCTTGGTGGCAATTGGCCGCTCTTCGGAGCGGTCTTTTTTATGGTCACTCCCCTGCCCTTTTCCCCCTCCTTCTCCTGATACAAGGCACAAAAAAATCCGGAGCCTGGGCTCCGGATTGGATCGTTGCGTTGGGAGGGGGGCAACCCCTTCAACAGGTCATCAGTCACTGCACACCAGCGTCCAGCTACCGTCGCCCGCTCTGAGCTCGCGGCTGGTACAGCAGCCGGGACAACTCAGTAGCTGCACACCAGCTTCCAGCTGCCGTCGCCCACTCTGAGTTCGCTGCTGGTATAGCAGCCTGGACAACTCAGTAGCTGCATATCAGTTTCCAGCTGCCATCGCCCGCCTTGGGCTCGCTGCTGGTCCACCAGTTGGCCTGCCACACCCCCTTGTTGTGGGTCATGCGGTCGTTGCCATTGGCGTGATCCCCGCGCGGCCAGGTCGGATAGGCGTTGTAGTCCGCCGGGTTGACGTTCTGGCTGGCACAGGTGGTGCCACCGCTGCCGCCGTCACCACCGCCACTGCTGCCCAGCACCGCCTCGGCCAGGGCCGGGAAGTCGGACTTCAGGCCTATGGTCTGGCTGCCGGCAATCAGGCGCATGCCACTCGGCACGCCGGCGGCCGGCAGGTAGTAGGTCATGGCCACTTCCACGTCGGTGCCCGGCGTCCAGGCTTTCCAGGCCGGCAGCGTCAGAGCCACCTTGTGGAAGTCCTTCTCATTGGCGATGCCGTCCGAGTTCTGGTTGCCGCCGCTCTCCACCACTTTCAGTCCCATGCCGCTCTGGTCGGTGATGGTGTCTGAGGTGGAAGTGGGGACCAGGAACTCGATGCGGGTGCCGCCAGGTATGGTCTGGGTCGACTTGTTGGTGAGCTTGAGGGTCGGGTTGATCGGGTAGTTGGAGTCCCCTTCCTTGAAGCCGGAGAGGCTCACGCCGATGTCGAGCTGGGCAGCCGGCGCCGGCAGATCATTCTGCTTCAGGGCCGCCTTGTCGGCCTTGCTGAACTTCTCGTAGGCAAGGCTGGTGAGGGTGCTGCCCATCACGTACTCGTTCTTCGCGGCGTCGAAGTCATAGTCCCCCGCCATCTCCCAGAACATGGCGCCCCCCAGGCCCCGCTTGACGATGTAGTCGAGCTTGTGACCCATGGACTCTTCATCTTCGGTGGAGAGGAACACCTTCTTCTGCTCGTTCCAGAGCCAGGGCGCATGGGCCTTGTCGTCGTAGTAACGCACATACTGGCCTTGCATCACGTGGGCCGGGTTGTTGGGATCCAGACCCCAGGCCTGGCCGTAGCTCGGCAGGGTGGTGATGCCGAGGCTGGCCGCGTGCTCCAGGTTCTTGGCATTCCACATGGGCACGGCGCCACCGCCAATCTCCTTGCCGTTCTTGTCAAGGTCATGCCAGATGTTGTCGATGCCCACCGCCCCGTTGCCGCACGGAATGGTGCTGCCACCGGTGCCCGGCTGGCAATCGCTCTGGCTCGGCAGCGCCGCCTTGCCACCCAGACCGTGGGTGCCACCGGTGACCCCCTGCCAGCCACGGGTGTAATAGGGCACCCCTATGTTGATCTTGTCCGCCGCCAGGGCACCACGGAAGTAGTGGGCCGCCCAGGCGGAGTTGAGATAGCCGATGCCGCCAAACTGGGCCTGGGTGTAGACACCCCACTGGGACAACTCGGGATCCGCCTTGTTGTCGAACAGGGCGGCGTTGTGACCGACGAAGTGGTTCCAGGCACCGTGGAAGTCATAGGTCATCAGGTTGACGTAGTCGAGGTACTGGGTGACCTGGAAGTTTTCCATGCCGCGCAGCAGGTAGGCCGAGGCCGGCGAGGCGATGGTCAGCATGTACTTGCGACCGTCCTCGGTGCCGGCGCTGTCGAGCTTGTTGCGCAGGGTCTTCATCAGCACTTCATAGTTCGCAAAGAGCTTGCCGCGACACTGGTTGGAGAGCGGGAAATCGTTGGGGTTGCCCGCATCCTTCATGGAGGTGGGGTACTCGTAGTCGATATCCACCCCATCGAAGCCGTACTGGCGGATGAAGCCCACGGCCGAGTCGGCAAAGGCGTTGATGCCGGCGGTGTTGACCGAGCAGTCGCCCTTGGTGGTGGCGGCGTAGAAGCCGCGGGTATCGGCCCAGCCCCCGACGGAGATGAGGGTCTTCACGTCCGGATACTGCTTCTTGTACTTCGACAGCAGGTTGAAGTGACCCTGATAGGCAAACTCCGGATCCATCTCGGCGCCCGGCACCCCGTTCCAGGTCAGCTTGGTGGCGGCGTCATCCACCTTGATGGTGTGACTCTGCTCGTCCACCGCCGCGAAGGCGTAGTTGATGTGGGTGATCTTGTCCCAGGGAATGTCGCTCACCAGGTAGGCGGGCAGGCCGTTCTTGCCGGTGCGCCAGGAGGTGAAATACCCGATGACGCGGCGGCCGTGGTCATCCCCCATGCACTCGCTGCCGTCGGCGCGGTAGATCTGGCGCACGTCGCAGGAGAGGTTGCCGCCGGTAGGGGGCAGCGCCGCCTCTTCCACCTGCACGTCCACCTGGGCCGACTCGCCAGAGCGGTTGGTCTTGTCGGTCGCTACCAGCTTGAGGCCGGTCAGCCCCTTGTTCTGGGGCGTCCAGCTCAGCTGCCAGGGGGCGCTGGTGTCCTCGCCCACCTTCTGGCCATTCACGAACAGCTCGACCTTGGCGACGTCGTCATTGGCGTCGGTGACATTGCCGCTGACGGTGAGAGCGCGGCCCAGGGTCACCCTGGCGCCGGCGGCCGGGCTTGCGATGCTCACCCTGGGCGCCTCCGGGGCCACCACGGCGGCGACCTTGAAGCTCGAATCCGCCTCGCTCAGCACCTTGCCGTCTTTATCCAGCGCCCGGGCCTTGAGGGCGTGATTGCCCGCACCGGCGGCAGACCAGCTGGCACTCCAGGGAGAAGCCGTGGCGGTGGCGACCAGGGTGCCGTCGATGAGGTATTCCACCCGGGCGAGCGCCGTGACCGGGCCGCTCAGCGTCACCGCCAGGGCCACACTGGCCCCCTCGCTGACGCTGGCACCCACGGCGGGGGAGCCGATGGCGACGACCAGGGCCGGCGGCGGCACCTCACCACCATACAGCTTCCAGGCATCGGCCCAGACCACCCCCACCCCGGGGGCGTAGTGATAGGGGGACGCGCCGCACCAGCCGGAGTAAGGGAATTCCTTGCATTCATAGAGGGCGCCTGCGTTGCTGACGATGTCGCCAGCCTTGTAGGCGGTGCCGGCCTGATAGGCGGGGTAAGCAGCCTGCGCCCAGGCAGGGACGGCCGCAAGGGCGACCAGCATGGCAAGCCTGCTGGGCCTCAAGATCTGTTGCATATTGTTATCTTCCTTGTTTTGTCTTGGCTTCAATACCGGGAAAAGCGCAATCGCAACAGGGAACAAGGGAGCGACAACAGGCCATGGACGGGCCACAAACCCTCAAGTCACCCTGGGTAACCCCGCTGTCTGGCCCGGATGGGACAGATCGGAGGCTTTGCGTCCCGGCATCACTGCCGGTTTGCCCTTTGCCTGGGTTCCGTGAGGAACGGCTCGAGTATAGGAAGCAAGTGACCACTGCTCAATCTTTATTCTCGAAGGAAAATATGTGAATGCTGGCCGCCTCACACTTTTCGCTCCCACCTGATGACAAATAGATCATCAATATCAAACTGTTAGCCACGTCAAAAAATGGCAGATGGGCTCCTTTGTCTCCTCATAATGTGCGTTGGTTCACTGGTCAGAGCTGCCAGAAATGTGACAATGCGCGCCCTTGGCCACGATGCCAAGGCTATGGAAACACTGGCAAAAATAAAAAAAGGAATACCCATGAAAGGAACACCTACCCTGCTGTCGCTGGCCGTGGGGCTCGCGCTCGCGTCCCCGTCTCTCTACGCCGCCGGCTTCAGTTGCCCGGCCGACAGTGCCCTCACCCCCATCCCCGCCATCCAGGGCAGTGGCGACAAGAGCCCCCTCGTCCCGGACGATCAGTTCGAAAGCGCCCAGAGCGTCTCGGTCAAGGCGGTGGTCTCGGGTCTGGGGGAAAGCCTCAACAAGGGCTTCTACCTGCTGGATGTGCAGGGGGACGGCAACCCCGAGACGTCGGACGGCATTTTCGTCTACCTCAACGACAAGAACTTCGCCAGCAAGTACCCGGACATCCAGCCGGGCGCCCTGGTCTGTCTGGAGGCCAAGGTCGAGGAGTATTACGGCCACACCCAGCTCAAGCCCCTGTTTGACGGCAGCACGCCGCGCCTGACAACCCTGGCCCAGGGCGCCGCCCCGGCCGCCACGGCGCTGCGGGTACTGGAGGGGGAAACCCTGGCCCGGGCCCTGGAGCGTCACGAAGGGATGCGGGTACGCCTTGACGCCGACAGCGCCCTCAAGATAAGCCGCAACTTCAGCTACGACTATGCCGCGCGGCGCAACAACCTGGTGCTCGCTCACGGCGCCCCGCTGATGAAGCCGACCCAGCTCCATGTGGCGAGCAGCCCCGAGGCCGTGGCGCTGGCCGAGGCCAACGCCAGCAACCGGGTCTTCCTCGAGTCGGACGTCAAGGCGGGGGACGGCAAGCTCCCCTGGCTGCCCGCCTGGGAGCCGGAGCAGGGTTACCTGCGCATCGGCGATGCCCCGGTCAATCTGGAGGCCATGGTCGGCTACAGCTACAACGAGTACCGCCTGATCGTGCCCCGGGATCAGACCATCACCGCGGGGGATCTGCTTCGCACCGGCGACAACGACCGCCAGAGCGCCCCGGCCCGCCTGGATGGCACTGACCTGCGCATCGGCAGCTTCAACGTGCTCAACTACTTCACCAGCCACTCCAGAGTGGGGGGCGCCCTCAACGTGCTCTGCGCGGATCAGGCGGATGCGGACAGCGCCAAGGGTTGCAACCGCGGCGCCAAGAGCCTGGAGGAGTTCCAGTTGCAGCGCGCCAAAATCGTCAACGCCATCACCGAGATGGACGCCGACCTGCTCGGCCTGATGGAGATGGAGAACAACGGCTTTGACGAGCACGCCGCCCTCCACGATCTGGTGGAGAGCCTCAACGCCAGGCAAAAGGAGGCGAGCAAGCACTACGCCTTCGTCACCCTGCCCAAGGCCCTGCTCACGGAGGATCGCTTCTTTGGCGGCGACGCCATCATGGTGGCCATGATCTACCGCCCCGCCCTGCTCACCCCGAGCGGGGATGCCGACGTCATCCCCCTGCCCCAGCAGCGCTACACCACGGGCGGCGTCACCAAGAGCGCCGGTCAGCGGGACTCCCTGGTCCAGCGCTTCACTGTGGCGGGCAGCGACGCCCCCCTGACCCTGGTGGTCAACCACCTCAAGTCCAAGGGGTCGGGCTGCTATGAAAATGGGGATGGCAAGACGGAGCCTGCGGATCTGCAGGGCAAGTGCACCGAGTTTCGGGTGAGCGCCGCCAAGGTGCTGGGGGAGGCGGTGAGCAAGATGCCGGGCCAGGTGCTGCTGGTGGGGGACTTCAACTCCTACGCCAAGGAGGATCCCATCCGGGTGCTGACCGACTATGTGCCGGTCGCGGGGGAGCGCCAGATCCGCTCCGCCTCCCACACCTACATCGGCGGCAAGCCCTATGAGCAGATGGGCCAGACGGTGGCCAAGGGTTACGGCCTGGTGGATCTGAACGTCAAGTTCAACCAGGAGAAGGCCATCTCCTACAGCTACGAGGCCGAGCTCGGCACCCTGGACTACGCCCTCGCCAACCCGGCGCTGGCTGACAAGGTGGTGGCGGTGGCCGACTGGCACATCAACTCCTTCGAGAGCAACCTGTTCGAATATGGCAGCGCCTACACCGGCGATCTCATCAAGTCGGACAACCCCTTCAGCGCCTCGGACCACGACCCCGTCATCGTTGACCTCAAGCTCAAGGAAGCGAGCAAGGGGGGTGGCGGCGCCATGGGCGCCCTGCTGCTGGCCCTGTTGCCGCTCGCCTGGCGGCGTCGTCGCTAAGACGCGGCATCCTCGATGCCAGGTGCAAAGCCCGCGATGATCGCGGGCTTTTTTTGTGCCAAGGCCATTTGAAAAACAAATGTAAAAGGCCACATCATGGGATGAATAAATGCCCTGTTGCCCCGCCTCACCCCTTTCCCAGGGGGCTGGCACCCTGCCGACGGGGAAACCCGGTGCTGACATCAGGGGCCGGATAGCGTATCCCGCAGGTTGCCGAACGAGCCAACCGCCACGCGGCAGAGGATGGCATCGTGCAGCCCGCGCCGTGGCCATGGCGGCATCGGCGCCAATCCCCACCCTCACCCCCGTCAGCGGCGGCCAGGGCCGCTGATGCCCTCGCGGACAGGGTGAAGCGCCATCGCAGGCTGCCGAACGAGCCAACCGCCACGCGGCAGAGGATGGCATCGTGCAGCCCGCGCCGTGGCCATAGCGGCATCGGCGCCAATCCCCACCCTCCCCCCCGTCAGCGGCGGCCAGGGCCGCTGACGTCCTCGCGGACAGGGTGAAACGCCATTTGCCAGACAAATGCAAAGGGCGAGATCATGGGAGATCCAAATGACAGGCAAACAAAAAGGCCACCGCGATGCGGTGGCCTTGGTGCTTTCTTGCGAAAGATGGTGGAGCTACGCGGGATCGAACCGCGGACCTCTTGCATGCCATGCAAGCGCTCTCCCAGCTGAGCTATAACCCCAACTCACCTCGGCGCTACCAAAGTTATCTCTGGCAACGGAGGCGCATGATAGGCATCACCCGCTTTGCTGTCAACCCAAAATTCTCGCCCACTGGAGCGTTTAGTCAAAATTCAGGCAGTTAGCTGTTTTTACCGCCAACCTCGTCTCTATGTCGCTGTTTTACGTCGCAAATCCGCTTGAGGCCAAAATACGAAGGGCCCCCGTCAGGGAGCCCTTTTCATGCCATGGCCGATGTTTATTCAGCGGCCATGCGCGCTTCGATATACGCCAAAGCGCGATCTATACGGGCGAGGACCCACTCCTTGCCCACCAGCGCCATCACGGCGTCGATGGCAGGGGAAAGATTACCCCAGACCGGTGACGGCAATGTGCGGCGGCAAGCTTACTCGGCGGCCATGCGCGCTTCGATATACGCCAGGGCGCGGTCGATGCGGGCGAGGACCCGCTCCTTGCCCACCAGCGCCATCACGGCATCGATGGCAGGAGACTGGCCCAAACCGGTGACGGCCACACGCAGCGGCATGCCGACCTTGCCCATGCCCTGACCCAATTCGGCGGCGGTCGCTTCAATCAGCTCGTGCAGCGCCTCGGTGGTCCAGGTCTCCAGGGCCGCCAGCTTGGTCTTGGCCAGCGCCAGCGGCTCGGCAGCCACGCCGCGCAGGTGCTTCTTGGCAGCGGCTTCGTCAATGGCTTCGTACTCTTCGAACAGGTAGCGGCTCTGGGCGGCCATCTCGACCAGGGTGTTGCAGCGCTCGGCCAGCAGGGTGACCACGTCAGCCAGCGCCGGGCCATTGCTGGTATCGATCTGCTGGTGTTCCATGTGCCAGGCCAGGTGCTTGGCCACATAGGCCGGATCCAGGCTACGCATGTAGTGGTTGTTCAGCCACAAGAGCTTGTCGGTGTTGAAGGCGGAGGCGGACTTGGAGATGGCATCCAGGCTGAACAGCTTGATCATCTCGTCCAGGGTGAAGATCTCCTGATCGCCGTGGGACCAGCCCAGACGCACCAGATAGTTCAGCAGCGCTTCCGGCAGGTAACCGTCGTCGCGGTACTGCATGACGGAGACGGCGCCGTGGCGCTTGGAGAGCTTGGCGCCGTCGTCACCCAGGATCATGGAGACGTGGGCAAATTCCGGTACCGGCACGTTCAGCGCCTTGTAGATGTTGATCTGGCGCGGGGTGTTGTTGATGTGGTCTTCCCCACGCACCACGTGGGTGATCTCCATGTCCCAATCATCGACTACAACACAGAAGTTGTAGGTCGGCGCGCCATCGGTACGGCGGATGATGAGATCGTCCAGCTCGGTGTTGGCGAACTCGATGCGGCCACGGACGTGGTCATCGAACACCACGGACCCTTCGGTCGGGTTGCGGAAGCGGATCACGTGCGGCGCATCGGCCGGGTGATCGTGGGCGCCATCCCGGCACTTGCCGTCATAGCGGGGCTTCTCGCCGTTGGCCATCTGGCCTTCACGCAGCGCTTCCAGACGCTCTTTGGAGCAGTAGCACTTGTAGGCGCGGCCGTCGGCCAGCATCTCGTCGATGAGGCCGTTGTAGCGATCGAAGCGTTTGGTCTGGTAGTAGGGGCCCTCATCCCAGTTCAGCTCCAGCCATTCCATGCCCTCAATGATGGCGTCGATGGCCTCCTGAGTGGAACGTTCCAGATCGGTATCCTCGATACGCAGCACAAACTCACCGCCCTGGTTCTTTGCAAACAACCAGGAATAGAGTGCGGTACGGGCACCGCCGACATGCAAAAAGCCGGTCGGGCTGGGAGCAAAACGGGTTTTGACTTTCATCTTTAAGCCTTGTGTAGAGGGCCTTGGGCCAATTCGTTAAAAAAACCGTCGCATTTTAGCACCGACAATGACGGATGGGAAAACCATGGCGAGGCAGAGGGGAAAATAGGGTCTATTCCCGCAAAAACCGCTGTTTTAGAGTGATGTCTCAGAATTTTCCCTTTTTTCCCGCTTAGCTAGGCGAGGTCGCTGGAGAGATCTCCCGCGCAGCCGATACTTCAGTCACCCCGTCAACGAACCCTCAACGATACAAGGAACGCGCGATGCAGTTTCGTTCTATCCAGAATCGTATTCTGGTACTGGCCGGTGTCGCCATGACCACGGCCCTGGTCATCCTGATCCTGCTCAACCAGTATTCAGGCCGGCAGACCCAGCAGCTCACCATCGACTCCAGCCGCGCCGCCCTGCAACAGGAGGCGTGGCAGAAGGTGAGCGCCAACGCCCGTGCCGAGGCCGCCACCATCACCCAGCTGCTGCAAAAGGGGCTCTCCTACACCCAGCAGATGGCCAGCGTCTTCGCCCGCCAGCAGGAGGGCAAGCTGCCGCTGGATCGCCAGCAAGCCACCGACCTGCTCAAGGCCCAGCTTGCTTTGGAGCCTCAGCTCTATGGCGCCTTCGCGGGCTTCGAGCCCAACGGCTTCGACGGCCAGGACGAAAGCTTCGCCGGCCAGAGCGCGCTCGGCAGTGACGACAAGGGGCGCTTCGTTCCCTACTTCTACCGCGACAAGGATCAGATCGGCAGCGATCTGCTGCTCTCCATCGAAAAGAGCGATCCGGACGAGTTCGGCAACCCGGCCAACGACTACTACGCCTGCCCGAAACGGGAGGGGCGCCCCTGCCTCATCGATCCCTTCAAGGTGGACATCAACGGCCAGCAGGTGCTGGTGAGCACCATCACCACCCCCATCCTGGTGGATGGCCGGTTCAAGGGCATCGCCGCGCTGGATCTGGCGGTGGACTCCATCAGCCGCAAGGCCCAGTCCCTCAACAGCAACATCTATGACGGCAAGGGGGAAACCCTGATCGTCAGCGCCGCCGGTGTCATCACCGGTACCAGCGGCGACGCCAGCCTGCTCGGCAGCCGCGCCGACAAGGTGCTCGGCAACGGCTGGCAGCAGTACCTCAAACCGGACGTGCAGCGCCAGGAGCTCACCGACGCGTTTCGCATCTCGGTGCCCATCGCGGTGCCCGGTATGGCCCGCAACTGGGCCATCATCGTCACCCTGCCCTACAAGGTGGTGCTGGCGGGAGCGGACGAGCTGGCACGCCAGCTCACCGACATGAACCGCGCTGCCATGACCCAACAGCTCATCGGTGCCCTGCTGGTGCTGGTGCTGGCCCTTGGCACCATGCTGGTCATTGCCCGCAGCATCACGGGCCCCATCCGCCAGATGGTCAGCCTGGTGGATGACATCGCCGACGGCGACGGGGATCTCACCAAGCGTCTGGAGAGCCGCTCAAGGGACGAGCTGGGGGCCCTGGCCCGGGGCATCAATCGCTTCATCGACAAGCTGCAGGCCTTGCTCGGAGATGTGCAGAAGACCGCGAGCGAGGTCCATCGCCACGCCGGGGACACCGATCGCATCGCCGGCCAGACCGACAGCAACCTGCAGCATCATCAGGCCGAGATGGAGCAGATGCTGACCGCGGTGCAGGAGATGTCCTATGTCAGCCAGGAGGTGGCCACCCACGCCAACAACACCGCCGACTCCGCCAAGCAGGCCCAGAGCGCGGCGGACGAGGGCAAGGTACGCTTCCAGCGGGTGATCCACTCCATGCACAAGGTGGCCGCCGAGGCGGGCAAGGGCGCCGAAGTGGTGGAAGGGCTGGCTCACGACAGCGAGCAGATCACCAGCATCCTCACCGTCATCCAGGGGATCGCCGATCAGACCAACCTGCTGGCACTCAACGCCGCCATCGAGGCGGCCCGGGCCGGCGAGCAGGGGCGCGGTTTTGCGGTGGTGGCCGACGAGGTGCGCAAGCTGGCGGGCAACACCCAGCAGGCGGTGCAGAATACCCAGGAGCTGATCGACAAGATCCGCCACAGCTCCACCAACGCGGTCAACGCCATCCAGCAGAGCCAGCAGCTGACCCATCAGGCGGTGGGGGAAGCGGATCAGGCGGAGGCGGCCCTCGGCAGCATCTTCCAGGCCATCGCCACCATCAACGACATGACCTACCAGATCGCCTCCGCCGCCGAGGAGCAGAGCTCGGTTTCCGAGACTGTCTCCGGCAATCTGTCAAAAACCAGCGCACTGGCCAACGACATCGCCAGGGACGCCACCAGCACGGCCAACGCCAGTCAGGCCTTGCGTCAGGCGGCGGAACGTTTGCAGCAATTGTTGGGTCAGTTTCGTCTCAGCTGATAATTTTCATGCTCCGGACTCTCCCCCTCGGGGACGAGTCCGTTTACCATAGGCGGCATATTTGCCTGATGGCAGGCAATGTAGTGAGAGGTAAATGCCGTGCCCACCCCGGACCGTCGCCCACGTGGCCATAACAGACGAGCCCAGCAGCGTCGCCAAGACGAATCACAAGGAACCCTGCTCCAACGTATCAACGCGGCTACCCTGCCCCTGCGCCAGCGTCTCGGCCAGGGCATGAGTGGCCTGGGTCAGCGCAACAAGGAGCCGAAGGCGGCCTCGTTCAAGCTGGCAAGCCCCCTGCCCCGCAAACACACCATAGGGTTGCTGGTGCTGATCCCGCTCTGGCTGCTGGTGCTGGCCTGGGAGCCCGCCCCCGCCGCCCCGACCACGGCGCCGTCAGGCTCTCTGGCGGTCCCCCTGGCCGTGCCGGCCCAGGCCCTGACCGTCGGCAACGCCGGTGAGCCACAGGCCGCCAAGCCCGTCGAGGAAAAAGTGGATGGCACCTGGTTGCAGCACGACGTGCAGGCCGGTGAAACCCTCTACTCCATCTTCCGCAAGTTCGAGCTGCCGGGGGCCGAGCTCAGCCGGCTCATCGCCATCGAAGGGCCGGACAGGCCGCTGACCCGGCTGCAGTCGGGCAAGTCGGTGTTCATCCTGGTGGACACCAGCCGCCGCATCCAGCGGGTCGAGGTCCGCTCTCTCGGTCAGGTCAGCTACCGCTACGACCGCCAGGGGGAAGGGTTCGCCCTCAAGGAATAGGGGGCTCGACCACCCCCCCTTATGCAGACGGGAGGCCATGGCCTCCCATTTTTTTGATGTGAAGCATGAAACAAGCTGCTGACTTCACAATACTTTTAGCTCGCTCAAAAAATGAAAAGTGCCAAATTGACAAGGGATCGGGCTCCAGTACAATCGGTCAGGCTTTAGACAGGGATTGTGCTACATGCTACTGGGACAAAGAGACGTGGTCAGTCATGCTTCAACCCCTGACTTCCAGGCAAATGCTGCCCAACCAGGCTTAGTTTCATTTTGTTATAGATAGGACTTACCACATGTCTGACATTCGCACCGGCCAAGTAAAATGGTTCAACGAAACCAAGGGTTTTGGCTTCATCGAGCAATCCCAGGGACCGGACGTTTTCGTTCACTTCTCCTCCATCCAGAGCGCAGGTTTCAAGACCCTGGCTGAAGGTCAAAAAGTCCAGTTCACTGTGACCCAGGGCAAAAAAGGCCCTCAGGCCGAGAACGTCACCGTTATCTGAGCCAGCGCCAGTGAACCCGTAGGAGGAGCCATCGCCCCTCCTATTTTTTTGCCCGCGATTTCCCCTCCCCGATCGGCAGAGCTCTTGCCGGGCTTGCCATCCCCACCTGCAAGCCGTTTATGGCCGCCACCAGCCGCTATAAATCAAAATGATGAGTTTTGGTTAAATGCCCCGGTTTTAACTTACACCGAGCCACTGTCTGTCATTCAGGCCCTGCCAAGCCTGTTAGCCGACCGCAAAGGGTTGTGCCCGATCTCCGGGAGGCTATTAGCAAGCAATACATCTTGGTCTTATGACTTGGGATGTGCGGGGAAGAGAGAAATCAGGCAAACGCCGGATACGACAAATCATCGCAGCGCGATGTGATGGGCAATTCAAAGGGATTATGAGAACGTCGAAGAGAGATTGGAGCGGGAAACGAGACTCGAACTCGCGACCCCAGCCTTGGCAAGCGCGGATCATGCTCTACCAACAGGACGCGGCAGTGATGGTACTGAGAAACTGGATTCGTGTACTTGGGGGAGAGATTGAATTCGAAGGGTTCGAAGAGAGATTGGAGCGGGAAACGAGACTCGAACTCGCGACCCCGACCTTGGCAAGGTCGTGCTCTACCAACTGAGCTATTCCCGC